>JAITVE010000075.1 GCA_031285975.1 Candidatus Adiutrix sp.
TACATCGGCTCCCTGGGGCGGATGCCGGCGACGATTTTCCCCGACGTGTTCGATTACGTGGCCCTGGGGCACCTGCATCAGCCGCAGGTGGTGGCCGGGCGGGAGGATATCCGCTACTCCGGCGCGCCCCTGGCCATGACTTTCGCCGAGGCCAGCCGCCGCAAAAGCGTGGCCCTCATTGAATATCGGGACGGCGAGAAAACAATCCAGCCGCTGGAAGTCCCTATATTTCAACGCCTGGAGCGCGTGCGCGGCGATTGGGAAACCATCGCCGCCGCCCTGGCCCGACTGGCCGAAGACGGGGCCGCAACCTGGCTGGAAGTGGAATACGATGGCGTTGCCATCCCCGGCGACCTGCGCCGCGATTTGGCGGAACTCACTGCGGGCACATCGCTGGAGATATTGCGGGTGCGCAATTGCCGCGTCGCGGCCCACGCACTGGAGGCCTTCGACCCTGAGGAAACCCTGCGCGGCCTGGACGAGGAGGAAGTTTTCCGCCGCTGCCTGGAAGCCCACCAGGTGGCCGAGGGCGAACGCACGGAACTTTTGACCGCCTACCGCGAGTTGCTGGAAGCCGTCCGCGAAAATGCCGGGGGGCGGTAACCCATGCGTATCCTGCACCTGCGCCTCAGCAACCTCAACTCCCTGGCCGGGGAATGGGCCATTGATTTCACCCACCCCGATTACCGGGCGCAGGGCCTGTTCGCCATCACCGGCCCCACCGGCGCGGGCAAAACCACCGTGCTGGACGCCGTCTGCCTGGCCCTCTACGGGGCCACGCCGCGCCTGGGCCGCCTCACCAAAAGCGCCAACGAAATCATGACCCGCCAGCGCGGCGAGTGCGCTGCCGAGTTGACCTTCGAGACCCCCGCCGGGCGTTTCCGGGCCCACTGGTCGCAGCGGCGGGCCAAAAAAAACGCCGTCGGCGATTTGCAGGAACCGCGCCACGAAATCGTGGACGATGAAAGCGGGCGCGTCATCGAAAGCGCCCGCACGAAAACCCTGGCGGCGGTGGAGAATGTCACGGGCATGAATTTCGCCCAATTCACCCGCGCCATGATGCTGGCCCAGGGAGCCTTCGCCGCTTTTTTGGAAGCCCCGGCGGACGAGCGGGCCGACCTTTTGGAGCAGATCACCGGCACGGACAGCTATAGCGTCATTTCCATGGAAGCCCACCGCCGCAAAGCTGAGGAGCGGGCCAAGAAAGACGGGCTCGACCGCCAACTGGCGGGCCTGGCCCCCGAGCACAGCGAAGAGGCCCTGACCGCCGAACTGGCCGTAGCTGAAACGGCCCTGACCCAGGCCGAAACCGCCCTGGCTAAAACCAGCGCGGCCCTGGCCTGGCTGAAAAAATTGGCCGAACTGAGCGCGAACCGGGCCGGGCTTGTGGAGCGCGAAAAACGGTTAACTCTTGAGATTGAAGCCTTCGCCCCCCAGGCCCGGCGTTTGGAATTGGCGGCCAAAGCCCGGCCTGGGGAGGGCCTGTACGGTCAGTTGAAAATGCTCCGCGCCAAACGGGAGCAGTCCGCCGCCGCTTTAGCTGTGAGTCGCCGGGAACTGCCGGGCCTGGCCCAGGCGGCGGAAGCCGCCGGGGCGGCCCTGAAAACCGCCGAAGAGGCGGGGCTTCTGGCCCAGAAAAAAGAAGCCGAGGCCCGCCCCGCCTTGAATGAAGCGCGGGCCCTGGATTTGAAATTATTGGAAAACGAGAAGCGGCGGGCTCCGCTGAAAGAGCGGCTGACGAAAATCGCCGCCGAACTGGCCGCAACCGTCCGGAGCGTTTTTGAGGCGGAACGGCACGATTTCCCGTCCTGGTCGCGGAAACTGGCCGAAGTCGGCGAGGCTTTATCGGCACAACGGGAAATGATAGAGACGCAAAGCCGGACGCTGGCAGCTCTTCTGGCCGGGCGCGAAATTTCCGCCTGGCGCGACGAGCTCCTGGCCCTGAACCGGCGCGGCGACCTCTTGGCCAAACTCGCCGAAGAGTTGACCAGCCTGGACGCGCTGAAAAAAGAAGTTTTGGCCAACACCCAGTCCCGGCAAAAATCAGCCGCCGAACTGGCCGCTGTCGCGGGCGACTTGAAGGCCGCCGACGAAGCGTTGAAAGCCTTGGAGCGGGAGGCCGTTCACCTCTCGGCCCGCTGGGATTTGCAGCAGCGGGTGCGCAGCCTGGAGGCCCACCGCCCGCGCCTGAAAGACGGCCAGCCCTGCCCCCTCTGCGGCGCGTTACACCATCCCTATGCCGACCCGGAAAACCGTCCCGCCGAGGACGTCACCACGGCCATGATGGCCGAAAGCCGCGTTGCCCTGGAAGCCGCCCGCAAAAAAATTACCGCCCTCACCGCCGAGGAATCCCGGTTGACCCAGCTTGCGGCCAGCCTTCAAACCGCAGCGGCCAAGCTGGCCGAGGGTGTCGCCGCACTCGAAAAAAATGTGGGGGAACGCCGCTCAGCCTTGGGGCTCAACGCGGGCGCGGAAGAACTGCGCCCGGCGGAAGTCATAGCCCTGCGCGGCCAGCTTCAAAAAGACGCGGCCCAGGTCGACCGCCGGATGCGGGAAGCGGAAAAGCTGGAAAAAGAGTTGGCCGCCCTGGAAAAGCTCACCGCCCGGCAAGCGGAGGTCAAGCAAGCGGCTGAGCGGCTCCTGGCTGCGGCAGCCGAGGCACGGGACGAGTTGGAGGTCTTGAACGGCGAACAGGCCCGGTTCAGCCAATCCCGGCGGGCGCTCTTCGGCGGCCAGGCGGCGGATGAAGCGGAGAAAAATTTGCGGCTGGAAGCCTCCCAAGCCGCCGCCGCATTGGAAAAAAACCGCCGTGCGGCTTTGGACGCCGACGCGGCCTTGGCCAAACGCAAAACCGTCATCGCCGAAACCGAAGCCGCGCTGGCCACGCTGGAACAGGAATCGCTGGCCTATACGAAACAATTTCTGGAGGCCATTAACGGCCACGGGTTTCCAGATGAAGCCGCCTGGCTGGCCGCCGCGCTTCCGGAAAACGAGCGGGCGGCGTTGGAAAAACGGGCCGGGGCCCTGGCTGAGGAGCGGGCCGGTCTGGCCGCCAAACTGAAAGACGCGGCGGAACGCCTGGAAGCCGAAACCGCCCAAAAAATCACCACCGCGACCCTGGCGGAAGCGGAAAGCGCACGCACGCAAGGGGAAGCCGAGCGGGCCGCCCTGGGCGAACAGCGGGCCGTGCTGCGGCAAAAGCTGGCCGACCTTCGCCATGCCGGGGAAAAGCGCCTCGAACTCCTGGCCCTGCTGGAAGCGCAAAACCGGGAATGCCGCCGCTGGGACAGGCTGCACGAACTCATCGGCTCGGCCGACGGCAAAAAGTTCCGCAACTTTGCCCAGG
>JAITVE010000108.1 GCA_031285975.1 Candidatus Adiutrix sp.
GAACAGGGCGATGAGGGAGGCGGTGGGTGAGAGGTTGACGCTCTGCCCCAGCATTAAGGGCTCCATGAAGTTGCCGGTGAGGGTCATGATGGCCACCAGAATGCCGGTGAGCCACAGCACGGTGGTGAGCTGCCCCAAATCCGGCTGCAGGGCGCAGACCAGGACGGGCGGGACGACCGACAGGAGCGACCCCACCGTGGGCACAAAATTCAACAGCGCCGCGAAGACCCCCCAGGTGACGGCGAAATCCAGCCCGAAAATGAGGCATGGCACGGCCACCCCCACGCCGGTGATGATGCTGGCCAGGGTTTTCGCCCAGATATATTTCTGCACCTGCTGGCCAATGCTCTCAAACGCTTTGCGCAGCATGGGCCCGCGCTTGTCGGGAAAGGCCCGGCTGATTTTTTGCGGCAGGCTGTGCACCGCCGGGAGGAAATACATCATGAACAGAATGGTCACCACCACATAGCCGAAGCCGGTGAGGAAGGAGTTGAGGGTGTCCCCCACCAGGCCGCTTAAAGAGATGTCGTTGACGGCTTCCTTCAAGCGATCCATGGTGATGAAGGGGAAGTGGTCGGTAACGGCCCGGGCGTGCTCCACCAGGGCGCGGATGCGTTCCTCATAGCGCGGGAAGCCGTCGCGGAAGGCGACGATGCTGGCCGCAACATAGCGCCCCCCCAGCCAGATGGCCGCCCCCACCGCCGCCAGGGTAATCACCAGCCCCACGGGCCGGGGCACCCGGCGGCGGTGCAGCCACTCCACGGGCGGGCTGAGGAAAAAGGTGGCGAAAAGGGCCAGGAGCATCGGCAAAAAAATGAATTTCAGGGCCACCAGCAGCCAGCCGATAATCAGGGCCAGGGCCAGAAAGAGGAACACGGACAGGGCCCGCCCGGCGGCGTTGGACTGGCGGGGCATTTGTGAGGCCACGGCAAAGCGCATGATTTTTCTCCCGGTCTGTGTTATAACGTGAAGGGCGCAAGCCCGTGCAAAGTTGCGGGCGCTCATTCGCCAATACTCGGCTGAACCGTTTGAGTATCGCCGCAGTTGCGCCGGAGTAAGGCCCCTCTGGGGTTTTGGAGCCGAGACGCGGCAACTTCCTGGCGGCCAAGCACCACCAAGACCGCGGGGAAGCAAACCGCGTCCGCTCCGGGCCGGGAAAAACTCGCGCCCATCCCGCCTCGGGTATTATATAGTACCTGCGGGAGAATGTCCAAATTTCCAGAGCATTTTGCAATTTATCTGCTTTTTATAAATTGCAAAATACGCAAACATCCGGGCGCTTTTCATTTTTCGCATATAACCTTGAAATAGAAAAGCGCTCCAGTCCAGTTATGTGATGCAAAATATGAACGCCGCCCAAACGCCCAATATGATAAAACTTTTGCCCGACGCGCTCATCAACCGCATCGCCGCCGGTGAGGTGGTGGAGCGGCCTGCGGCGGTGCTGAAAGAACTGGTGGAAAACAGCCTTGACGCCGGGGCTGACCGCATTGACATTGAGGTGGAAAACGGCGGCAAAAAGCTCATCCGCGTCACGGACAACGGGCGGGGCATGGGCGAGGAAGACCTGTTCCTGTGCCTGGAGCGCCACGCCACCAGCAAGCTCGCCAAAGACGCGGACTTGATGCGCATCGCCACCCTGGGCTTTCGCGGGGAGGCTTTGCCCTCCATCGGCTCGGTGGCCCGCCTGACTATCACCAGTGCGCTGGCGGGCGGGGAGGGCCACGCGGTGACCGTGGAAGGCGGGCGGCTGATGGGCCTGAAACCGGCCCCGGCCAATCGCGGCACAGTGGTGGAGGTAGCCGACCTGTTCCGCTATGTGCCCGCCCGGCGCAAATTTTTGAAATCCGACCACACCGAGAGCGCGCACCTGTTGGAAGTGGCCCAGTGCTACGCCCTCTCGCGCCCCGGCCTGAGCCTGAGCTTTAAGGACAACGGCCGGGAAGCGCTCTCGGTGGAGGCCCGGCACGATTTTAAAACCCGGGTCTACCGCGTGCTGGGCCGCGCGGCGGCCGAGAGCCTGCGGCCCTTTGAATTTCAAGCGGAAGAGAGCGGCGAGGGCCGGGAAGCCCTGCGTATCACCGGCTGGCTGGGCGGCCCGGAAAAGGCGCTGCGCTCCACGGCCAACATGTTCGTCTACGTCCTGGGCCGCCCGGTGCGCGACCGCCTCTTGAACCGTGCGGCGGCGGACGGCTACGGGCGCATCCTGCCGCCGGGCCACTGGCCCACGGCCATTATTTTCATCGACATCGACCCTGAGGCTGTGGACGTGAATGTGCACCCGGCCAAAGCCGAAGTGCGCTTCCGCCGCCCCGGGGCCGTGTTCAGCGCCCTGTCCCTGGCCGTGAGCCGCACCGTGGGCCAGGCCCCGCCGCCGCCCGAAGCGTCCGGCGCATTGCTTCGCCCCCTGGGCAATCCCGCTGAAATGGACGCCGCCGCCAACCTGCCCTGGGACACGTTCGAAGCGGATGCGAGCATACCTCCGCGCAACCCCGCCGAAGCGCCCGAGCCGCCCGCGCCGCACGGTTCCGCCGAAGCGGACGCCCCCCCGCATCAGCCCTGGGATACGTTTGAAGCGGACGAGATTCTGCAATCGCGCGGCCCAGCCAAGCCGGACGCGCCCATACAATCGTACAACCCGGCTGAACCGCACGAGCCCGCGAGCCCGCCCTGGATGGTGGCCGCGCCCCTGCCGCCTTCACATGGGGCCGGGGAGGCCGGTGAAGTTCACGCCGCCCCGGAAACGCTGCTGCCCGGGCTGGATGAAACCAGCGCGGAGCGGGCCGAATCCCGCCCGGCGGTTAATTTTGAGGAACTGCGGCCCCTGGCCCAGCTCTACAATAGCTACATCCTGGCCGAGGGCTCGCGGGGCCTGTATGTCATCGACCAGCACGCGGCCCACGAACGCATTCTCTACAACCAATTGAAGGAAAAACTGACCCAGGGCCTGCCCGGCCAGAGCCTCCTGTTCCCGGACAGCATGGATTTGCCCCCGCGCCAGGCCCTGGCCGCCGAAAAACTGATTCCCCACCTGGCCCACATCGGCTTCGACCTGCGGCACTTTGGCGACCGCACCTTTGTGCTGCAAAGCGCCCCGGCCATTTTGGGAGGCCGAGACCCCTGGCCGCCGCTGTTGGAAATGCT
>JAITVE010000145.1 GCA_031285975.1 Candidatus Adiutrix sp.
GGGCCACGACATCAACCTCTACCGCGAGCCGGTGGGCGTGTTCCTGGGCATCGCGCCCTACAACTTTCCGGGCATGATTCCCTTCGGCTGGTTCATCCCCCCCTGCATCGTCAGCGGCAACTGCATGGTGCTGAAGGCCGCCAGCATGGTGCCCCAGACGGCCATGCGCCTGCTGGAACTCCTGATCGAGGCGGGCCTCCCCAAGGGCGTCATCAACCTCATCACCTGCAGCCGGGAAGAGCTCGGCGCGCTCATCGCCCATCCGGGCATTGACGGCGTGTCCTTCGTCGGCTCCGAATCCGTGGGCCTGAAAGTCTACGGCGCGGCCGCCACGGCCGGGAAGCGCGTCCAGGCCCTCACTGAGGCCAAGAACCACGCCCTGGTGCTGGAAGACGCGCCCCTGGAATGGACGGCTCGCCGCATCATCAACTCCGCCTTCGGCTGTGCCGGGCAGCGGTGCATGGCCCTGCCGGTGGTGGTGGTGCAGGAATCGGTGGCCGACGATTTCGTCAAAATCATGAAGAAGCTGGCCCAGGAACTGGTGGTCGGCCCGGCCTACGAGCCCGCCACCCAGCTTGGCCCCCTGGTGAGCGCGGCCCAGAAGGAATCTGTGGAAAAATGGATCGCCAAAGGCCAGGCCGAGGGCGCGGAAATGGTGCTCGACGGCCGGGGCTGCCAGCCCAAGGGCTTTGAGGGCGGCTATTTCGTCGGCCCCACCATTTTGGACAAAGTGAAGCCCGGCATGACCGTGGGCGATGTGGAAATTTTTGGCCCCGTGCTCTGCGTCAAGCGGGTGAAAGATTTTGAGGAAGGCCTGGCCGTCATGAACGCCAACCCCTTCGCCAACGGCTCCTCCATCTTCACCCTGAGCGGCTATTATGGCCGTGAATTCACCCGCCGCACCCACGGCGGCATGGTGGGCGTCAACGTGGGCATTCCCGTGCCGCTGGGTTTCTTCCCCTTTTCCGGGCACAAGCGTTCCTTTTTCGGCGACCTCCACTGCCTGGGCCGCGACGGCCTGCGCTTCTACACCCAGGTGAAGACCGTCACCACCAAATGGATATCCCCCCAGGAGTCCCAGGAGGCCAAGGTCAGCACCTGGGAAGGGACGATTAACAGGGAACTGTAGGAGCTTGCGCCAACGGCTGCTCACGGAATATCGAAAACTCTGTCGCCCCGCCCGGGGCGACAGTTGTTTACATCGGTGACTCTGTAGGTGCTGCGCAGGCCTACCTGGTCAGGCGGATGAGCAGGTCGCGGGCCTGGGCCACGGGGACGGGTTCGTCGAAGGGCTGTTTGAGGAAATTCATCAGTTGGGGGTGAAGTTCGATGGCGCGGTCGATTTCCTGGTTGGCGCCGCGCTGGTAGGCCCCGAGGTTAATCATATCTTCGTTGCGCTGGTAGGTGGCCAGGGCGTCTTTGAAACGCCCGGCGGCGGCAAGCTGTTCCTTGTCGGCCAGGTCGGTCATCAGGCGGCTGATGCTGGACAAGACGTCGATGGCCGGGTAGTGGTTTTTGGCCGCCAGTTCCCGCCGCAGCACAATGTGGCCATCGAGGATGGAGCGCATGGCGTCGGCCACCGGCTCGTTCATGTCGTCGCCGTCCACCAGCACGGTGTAGAGGCCGGTGATGCTGCCGTGGGGCCAGCGCCCGGCCCGCTCTAATAAGCCCGGAAGCTGGGCGAAGACCGAGGGGGTGTAGCCGCGCGTGGTGGCCGGTTCGCCAATGGAGAGGCCCACTTCGCGGGCCGCGTAGGCATAGCGGGTGGCGGAGTCCATCATCAAAATCACGTTTTTGCCCATGTCCCTGAAATATTCAGCGATGGCCGTGCCCACGTAGGCCCCGCGCATACGCACCAGGGCGGGCTGCTCGGAGGTGGCGGCCACCACCACGCTGCGGGCCATGCCCTCAGGCCCCAAGTCTTTCTCAATGAATTCCATGACTTCACGGCCGCGCTCGCCGATTAAGGCGATGACGTTCACGTCGGCCTTCATGTGGCGGGCGATCATGCCCAAAAGGGTGCTCTTGCCCACCCCGGAGCCCGCGAAAATGCCCACGCGCTGGCCCTGGCCGATGGTCAGCAAGGCATTGATGGCTTTCACCCCCACGTCCATGACTTCGGTGATGCGGCCGCGATCCAGGGGGTTGCCGGGCCGGGCGTGGACGCGGTAGCGCTCGGCGATGTTGATGGGGCCTTTGCCGTCGATGAGGTTGCCCAGGCCGTCCACCACGCGGCCCAAAAGTTCGGGGCCCACCCCGATCATGGCCGGGCTGCCGGTGGAGAGGATGCGGCTGCCGGGGGTGAGGCCGCTCATTTCCCCCACGGGCATGAGCTGGATGGCCCCCTCGCGGAAGCCCACCACTTCGGCCTCGATGGGCGGGCGGCCGTCCACGGGGTAGATGCGGCAAACCTCCCCCACCGAGGCGGCCGGGCCGTCGCCTTCAATGACCAGGCCCACCACTTTGGTGATCCGCCCCTCCAGGGAGAGGGGCCGGACGCCCTTTAACAGGTTGAGGTAGGGGCCGAAATCCTGGGCTTTATTGGCGGTCATTGTTTGGCTTCCTGCGGAGCGGTCTTGCTTGAGTGAGTTCTATGACAGTTATAACCGGTTTCAAAGCTCCGCACGGCAACTCTTCAACGGTAACGGTGGATTCGGTTATTTTCACGATGCGCCCGTTGTCCCGTCCGATTGGGTCGCCTTTGCGCAAAATGTAACTTTCGCCTGCCCCGTCTTCAAATGCGGCCAGCGGACTTCCTGAACGATTGTCAGGCACGGTAATGGCTACCAGCTTCAACTGACGAGGGTGCCAGTGACAAAATGGTGACCGGCGACAACGCTCAAGAGCCCGCTCACGCTCTTCCTCCTCAGTGTACACTGTTGGTTTAAACGGGCGAAAGGGGTCTTGCATTCCCGGCAGGTTGAGGGAAAAGGCGGCGGCGTTTTGGCGCATCCATTGATTGAGGGCTTCGAAAGCTTGTTGCTGCTCCGGCCGGTCGGGGGCGACGTCCTGGGCCGGGGCCGGTGCGGGGGCCAGCAGCAGGGTCAGGGCCAGAAGCGCGACGGTGAGGCGGCCTCGGCTGGAAATACCGCTTCGTCTCCACAAATTCATAGCGCGGCCTCCCTTCTCCTTCGGCTTAGGCGGTTTCCCCGCCCGGCCCGCCTTCGGGGGGAGCTTCGGCGGCGGTGGCGGCGGAGGTTTCCCCGAGTTCGGCGGGCAGTTCTTCAGACGCTTCCAGGGGCTCTTCAGCCGCTTCGGGGAGCGGCGGGGGCTCGTCTTGTTCTAGGGGGCGGCGGGTGCCCTCGAAGGCGTCGCGGAGCACCTGCATGACCTCTTGGCTGCGGTGTTTGACGGTGGCGTCCAGGCGGCCGACATCGGACTCGACGATGAGGTCGCCGGGGCCCAGGGAGTCGTCGGGCTTGAAGGTGACGTGCACCAGGGCACCCAGGCGGGAACGCTGGTCGGCCTTGGCCTCTTCCAACTGGGCGATGTCCTGGGGCCGGGCCAGGAAGGTGACCCGGTGGGCCTGGGCCAGAAAATCCACGCAGGCTTCGAAGGCGCGGGCGGCCAGGTCGGGGGCTTCGCGCAGTTCCTTATTGAGAATTTGCTCGGCAGCCTCGATGGCCAGCTTAATCATCATGGGGCCGTTGGCCGCCCAGAGGTCTTGGTAAATGTTCTCCATGCGGCTCATGACTTCAATCAGGCCCTCAATCTGATCCTGAAAAGCTTTGAGGGCCTCGGCCCGCCCGGCGGCGCGTCCCTCTTCCAGGCCGCGCGCGTGGCCTTCGCGGTGGCCGCCGGCCTGGGCTTCGTCCAGGGTTTTCTTTTTTTCCGCCACCAGCGCCGCGCGGCTTTTGGCCTCTTCCTCGGTCAGGGCTTTTTTGCGCTGGGCGCTTTCGTCGTCCAGCTTTTTCCACTCCACGTCCAGCCCGGCAATGCGGTCGGCCACGGCGGCCAGGCGGCTTTCGGCCTCGGCCCGCCCGGCGGCGGCTGCCGCCTGGTCGTTCGCGGCAGTGGTTTTAATGTGGGCCACGGATTCTTCGGCCTCGATTTTTGCCCGCTCCAGAAGCGTTTTAGCCTCGGCCTCGGCTTCGGCCACGCAGGCGCGGGCCTCGGTTTCGGCGGCGTCGGTGAGGCGGAGGGCCTTTTCCTCGGCTTCCATAATTTTTTTGCGGCTGATTTCTTCGGCGTGGGCCAGGGTGCGCACCACGTCCGGGTCGCGGGTGTCCATGTCTTCAAAGATGAAGGTGGCCGGGCCGGGGTCGTGGAGGTCGGCAAACTCGGTCTGCACCGTGCCTTCCGAGGTGAGGTCAAAGGGCCGGAAGAGGCCGTCCAGGGAGGGCAGCCCGGCCAGGGGATCGGGGGCCGAAGCCCGCCGCTCGTCCTTGAACTTCTCGAAGGGGTCGGGGGCCGGGCCCTTGGGGGGCGCGGAGCGGCCAAAATCCTCGTTCGGGTCGGGGATGGGGCCCACGCCTTCCAGCCGGGTGAAATGCTCGGGTTCGAAATCGAGCACTTCGCTGTTCGGCGGGTTTTTGGGGCTGCGGTGGAAGAGGGGGTCGAATTTAGACAAACTGATCGCCTCCCTCGCCCTTGCCGATGGCTATCTTGCCCTCGGCTTCCAGCTTCTTGGCCACGCGCAGGATGGCCTGCTGGGCCTTTTCCACATCGGACAGCTTGGTGGGGCCCATGGCTTCCAGGTCGTCCTTTATCATGTCGGAGGCGCGTTCGGAGAGGTTGGCGAAAATTTTCGCCCGCATATCTTCCGAGGAGGCCTTGAGGGCCAGGGTCAGCTCGTCGTTGTTGACCTCTTTCAGGATGGTGCGGATGGAGCGGTCGTCCACGAACAGGAGGTCTTCGAAAACGAACATGAGTTTGCGGACTTCGTTGGAGAGTTCCGGGCGGTCTTCTTCCAGGCGGCTCATGATGCTGTTTTCGGTGTTCTGGTCCACCTGGTTCAGAATCTCGGCCACGGTGCCGGAGCCTCCGGCGGCCCGGCTGCCGATGGGGCCCTGGGCCTTGATTTCCTCGCGCAGCACGTCTTCCACTTCATCTAAAATGTTGATGGGCACGTTTTCCAGGTCGGCAATGCGCAGGATAACGTCCTGCTGAAGGGGCTCGGGGAATTCCGAGATGATTTGGGCGCTCTTGCCGGGGTCTATGTGGGCCAGCACCAGGGCGATGGTTTGGGGGTGCTCGTTGCGGATGAAGTTGCCCAAAGCCTTGGGGTCGATGTTTTTGATGTTGGAGAAGGGGACTGGCGAATTCACGTCCTGCAGCAAACCTTCGGCGCGCTCGCCGTCCAGGGACCGGCCCAGGGTGTTTTTGAAGAAGTCGCCGCCCTTGATGCGGATGTCGCCGGGCAAATCCATGGCTTCCACGAACTCCCACAGCACGTCCTGCACCTGGGTGGGGGTGACGTTCTGTATTTTGCTCATGGCCTTGCCGAGATTCTTGATCTCGATGTCCTC
>JAITVE010000188.1 GCA_031285975.1 Candidatus Adiutrix sp.
CCTCACCGAAGGCCGCGCCTTTTCCGCCATGCTGCACAAGATTGACGGCAAAAAGGCCGAACTGCACAATGAAGAAGAAACAATGGCCGTGGTGAACGCCGTGCGCGGGGCCGATTTCACGGTGGCCGATCTGGTCAACAAAGAGCGCCGCCGCTACCCCCTGCCTCCCTTCACCACCAGCACTTTGCAGCAGGCCGCTTTCAACCGATTGAAAATCGGCTCCAAGCAAATCATGCGCCTGGCCCAGGATTTGTATGAAGGCCGCGACGTGGCCGGGGAAGGCCAGGTGGGCCTCATCACCTATATGCGTACCGATTCGGTGCGCGTCAACGACCAGGCCGCCCACGAGGCCCTGGATCACATCCGCCAGGCCTTCGGGCCGGAATACGCCCCCAAATCCTTCAACCAGTACAAAAATAAAAAAGGGGCCCAGGACGCCCACGAGGCCATCCGCCCCACCTCCGTGGCCCGCACCCCGGAGCAGTTGAAGGGCCAATTGGAGCCTTCCCACTGGAAGCTCTATGACCTCATCTGGCGGCGTTTTGTGGCCAGCCAGATGACCCCGGCTTTGCTCGACCAGACCACGGCGGATTTGACCGCCGACCGCTACACCTTCCGGGCCACGGGCTCCATCATAAAATTCAAGGGCTTCCTCACCCTCTACGATTTGGCCAAGGACGAGGAAAAAGAGCTTCTGCCGCCCCTGACCCAGGGCCAGAAATTGCCCGCTGAAAAGCTGAACCCCAAGCAGCACTTCACCCAGCCGCCGCCCCGCTTCACCGAGGCCACCCTGGTGAAGGAACTGGAAAGCAACGGCATCGGCCGCCCCTCCACCTACGCCGCCATCATCTCCACCTTGAAAGACAAGGAGTATGTGGACGCGGCCAAGGGCGTGCTGCGGCCCACGGAGATGGGTTTCGCGGTCACCGACCTGTTGGTGAAAAATTTCCCGGACATTATGGGCGTGGATTTCACCGCCGGCCTGGAAGAGAATTTGGACGAAATCGAGGAGGGCCGGGCCGAGCATCTGGACGTTTTGTCCCGCCTCTACAACCCCCTGGCCCGCGACCTGGAATCGGCCAAAGCGGCCATGGCCAACCTCAAGCGGGACGGCCTCCCCACGGGCGTTGACTGCCCCAGCTGCGGCGAGGCCGGGGTGCTGAACCTTCGCTACGGCCGCAACGGCTTCTACCTCTCCTGCCCCAGTTGTTCGGCCACCTGCGATTTTGAGCGCGACGAGCAGGGCATCCCCCGCCCATCGGCCCCGCCGCCGCAGGAGGCCGTGGGCGAGTGCGAAAAATGCGGCCGCCCCATGGTGGTGAAAAAAGGCCGCTACGGCCCCTTCGCCGCCTGCACCGGCTACCCGGAATGCAAGAACGCCAAACCTTTGGGCGGCACGGGCAACGGTGATTTGGCCGTGGAAGAAGCCCCGCCGCTGCCGGAGGGCTACCCCGCGGTTTGCGAAAAATGCGGGGCGCCTTTGGCCGTCAAGCGCAACCGCCAGGGCTCCTGGTTCATTTCCTGCACCGGCTACCCCAAGTGCCGCAACGCCAAGCCCTTCCCCAGCGGCATTAAGTGCCCCAAAGAAGGCTGCGAGGGTGAGATTGTGGAAAAATCTTCCAAGCGCGGCCCCTTTTTCGGGTGCAGCAATTACCCCAAATGCCGCGTCATTTTGAAAGGCAAGCCCGTCAAAGAGCCCTGCCCGGTGTGCGGCAAGGAGTTTTTGCTGGAAAACCCGGCCCTGAAAAACGACCCCTCCGCCGCGCCCTTGATTTGCGCCACCAAAGATTGCCCGGGGCCCGGCCAGCCGGATTGACCGGCCCCCGTCACCCCGGCGAAGGCCGGGGCCCATGCCTTTCCGTGCCGCCGACACAGAAAGGCATGGATACCGGCCTCCGCCGGTATGACGAAGCAACACAAATGTCCCCGGCCTCACACGCAATGGGCGCAGCACACCACATGGGAGGCCGCAGATGGATCCTCGCAAGCTGGAAATTTTCCTCAAACTCCTGGAAACCCGCAGCTTTTCCAAAACCGCCGCCATCCTGGGCCTGGCCCAGCCTTCGGTGAGCGCCAGCCTCAAGGCGCTGGAGGAAATTCTGGGGCAAAAGCTCTTTGAGCGCACCCCCCGCTCCGTCACGCCGCTGCCCGCCGCCGAAACTCTGGCCCCCTATGCCATAAGCATTGTGGAAACAGCGGCCCGGGCCGCCTGGGCCGTGGGCCAGCGGCCCCTGACCGGGGAAAAAATCACCCTGGGGGCCTCCTCGGTTCCGGCCGTGGTGTGGGTGCCGCCCACCCTCCGCCTGTTTCACGAGCAATTTGCCAACATCATCCTCAAAATCCGTTCCGGCCGCTCCCGCACCATTATCCGCCAGGTGGCCGACGGCGAGCTTGACCTGGGCCTGGTGGGCGCCCCGCCAGAGGACGACAGCCTGGCCCGCAGCGTCATCGGGCGGGATAGGCTGGTGCTCCTGGCCTCCCGCACGCTGGCCAAAAAAATCGGTCGCCAGCCCGAAGCCCCGGAAGATTTGCTGGACTGGCCCCTGATTATGCGCGAAGAGGGCTCGGGCACCCGCGCCGCCTTCCTCACCGCCCTGGGCCGCCGCGCGGGCGACTTGGCCGGGCGCATGAACGTGCGGGCCGAGGCGGAGGGCTTCGGCCCGGCCCTGGCCCTGGTGCGGGAATCCTTCGGCGCGGCGGTGGTCAGCGACTTGCTGCCGCCTTTTATTGACATGAAAAGCCTCGTTGCCCTGGAGCTCAAATTCTTCGAAGGCCGCCGCTTTTACCTGGTCAGCCGCCGCGCCGGACGGCCCTCCCCGGCCCTGGCGGCCCTCGGCAAAATTTTAAAAACAACCGCCCCTAAACAAGAATCAGCCGAGGGGGAATGAGGTCACCTTGCCGTCCTGTCGGCGATAAAATACCCGGATAACGGCTGCCCTATGGCGGTTGTTATTCGGTTTGTTTTATCCGCCCCTCTCCAGGCCCCCTCGCCGGAATGACGGGGGACGGGGCGGGAGGGGGCGATTTTCCCTATAAAGCCATCCTGTTACTTCTTGCACTTTTCACAATTATTTAATATTATATTCCGAATATGTAGAACGATTTCTGCAAAATCTATAACCGGCACGGTTAATCTGCAATTGTATCATTGCGGCCGGAAAGAGATTCATATTGAAACCAGGGAAAAAAAGAGCCGACGAACTGCTCTTCCGGGCCGGGCTGGCCCAGAGCCGCAGTCAGGCCCAGGCCCTCATCATGGCCGGGGAAGTCAAAGCCGGCGACAAGCCCGTTGCCAAAGCGGGCGAAATGTGGCCCGAGGACGCGGTTTTCACCGTCACCGCCCGCCGCCGCTTCGTCAGCCGGGGCGGCCACAAGCTGGAAGGCGCGCTGGAAGATTTGGCCGTTGACCCTGCGGGCCTCGCGGCCCTCGACGTGGGGGCCTCCACCGGCGGCTTTACCGACTGCTTACTCCAGCACGGCGCGGCCAGCGTCGTCGCTGTGGACGTGGGCCGCAACCTCATCGACGCCAAGCTGCGGGCCGACGAACGGGTCACCGTGGTGGAAGGCGTCAACGCCCGCCGCCTGACGGATGATATTAAGGCTGATGACAGCTCTCAGGGCTTTGATTTAGCCGTGCTGGACGTTTCCTTCATTTCCCTGGAACTGATCCTGCCCCAGGCGGCCCGGCTGATGAAACCGGGCGGCCGGATGCTGGCCATGGTCAAGCCCCAGTTCGAAGTGGGCCGGGAAAAAGTGGGCAAAAAAGGCGTGGTGCGCGACCCCGAGGCCATCGCCGGGGCCGTGAACAAAATCAGCGCCCTGGGGCCCTCCCTTTCGCCGCCCTTCCGCGAAGCCGGGCGGGCCGCCTCGCGCCTCCCCGGCCCCGAGGGCAATCAGGAAGTTTTTGTGCTCTTCGTGCCGCTCACAACGGACGAAGCGGCTATGACTACTAACGAGCTACCGGAGTAATATTTATGAGCAAAACCGCAACCGTCATTGTCAGCAGCCCGCGCAAGGGTTCCAATTCCGGGGCCCTGGCCGAGGCCATCGCCGCCGGGCTCACCGAGAGCGGCGTCACGGTGGAAACCCTGGATTTATCCATCCTGGACATCAAACCCTGCCGCGCCTGCGAAGGCTGCCAGCGCAACCTCGGCCTCTGCATCCAGCCCGACGACATGGAAGCCGTCTACCCCAAAGTGCGGGCGGCGGATGTTCTGGTGCTGTCCAGCCCGGTGTACTGGTTCAACATGAGCGGTTTGTTGAAAACCTTCCTTGACCGCTGCTTCGCCGTGGCCATGGTGGGCGAGCGGCCCTTCGCCCAGAAAACCATTGCCGCCGCCCTGGCCTATGGCGACGCCGACCCCTACGTCTCCGGCGCGGTCAACGCCATCCGCACCTTCCAGGACATCTGCGCCTACACCGGGGCCGCCTGGGGCGGCTGCGTCTACGCCTCGGCCCTGTCGCCGAACACCCTGTCCCAGGATCAGAGCATCCTGGACAAAGCCAAAGAATTGGGGCGCGCCCTCAGCCGATAAAGTACCTCATGATAAAACACTGATGATAGAGCGCCCCAGGCGCCGCCACAGAATGGAGTCCTCTTTTGAAAACGCCGCATCGAAAAACCCTGCCGTTCCTTTTGACTCTCTTTCTCTTCCCCGCCCTGATGGGGGCTGACGCGGCCCTGGCCGCCGCCGGAACCTATCACCTCGACGGCTCGGCCCTCTCCGGCTGGTGGGCGCTGCCCTTCGCCGGGATGCTCCTGTCCATCGCCTTCTGCCCGCTGGTGGTTCCCCATTTCTGGCACCACCACTTCGGCAAAGTGGCCGCCGGCTGGGCCGTGATTTTCGCCATCCCCTGCTGGCTGGTCTTCGGCTCCGGGGTGGCCATGTACACCATTTTGGAAACCATTCTGCTGGAATACCTGCCGTTCGTCATTCTGCTGCTGTCGCTGTTCACCATCGCCGGGGGCATCCGCCTCACGGGCACCCTCATCGGCACGCCGAAGCTGAACACCATCCTGATTTTCGTCGGCACCCTTCTGGCCAGCTGGATGGGTACCACCGGCGCGGCCATGCTCTTCATCCGGCCGCTTTTGCGGGCCAACGCCCACCGCCGCCACAAGGTGCACACCGTGGTGTTTTTCATCTTCCTGGTGGCCAACATCGGCGGCTCCCTGACCCCCTTG
>JAITVE010000199.1 GCA_031285975.1 Candidatus Adiutrix sp.
CCCAAGGGCAAAGTCACCCTGCCCCAGCTCAGCCAGCCCCTGGGCGCGGGGGCCAAAGTTTTTGAACTGCCGGGCGTGTTTGACGACTGCATGAAGGTGGTGGAATACCTCTCCGAACACTATGACGTGGCCTGATTGAATTCCAAAAACCCCTGGCGGGTTCTGGGGCAGCAGTCTTATGCCTACGAACTGGCCCAGCAGTTTGATTATGAACTGGGCGGCCTGGCCCTTTTCGTGCCCGTGGGCAACGCCGGGAACATTACGGCCATTATGAGCGGCCTCTTGAAAATGCTCCGTTACGGGGTGATCGAAAGCCTGCCCAAAATCGTGGCCGTGCAATCCGAACACGCCGATCCGGTCTTTCGCTATTATAGCCAAGCGGAAGGGTCGCGGGTCTACGAGCCCGTAACCGTGCGCCCCTCCGTGGCCCAGGCGGCCATGATCGGCGACCCGGTTTCCTTCCCCCGCGTGCAAAAAATGGTGACGGAATACGACAAAGCCGCCGGGGAGCCGCGCTTCTTCGCCGTTCAGGTGCGGGAACAGGCCATTATGGATAACATGATTCTGGCCAACCGCAGCGGCCTGACCATCTGCACCCAGGGCGGCGAGGGCCTGGCCGGCCTGCGCGAGGCCCTCAAGCGCGGCTTCCTCGCCCCCGGCGAGCGGGCGGTCATTGATTCCACGGCCCACGCCCTGAAATTCGCCGAATTCCAGAGCGCCTATTTCGACGACCGCCTGACCGAAGGCTTTGAAGTCCAGGCCCGGCCCGAGCTGGTCAACCGCCCCATGGACATCAGCCCCCAGGGCGTGCCCCTGCCGGTGGCCGGGCAGACCCAGAGCCCCGCCGACCGGGCCGCCTATGTGGCCGCCGCCGCTCGCGACATCGCCCAGGCCCTCGGCCTTAAGAGCGCCCATGACTGAGGAACGCGGCAAAAAAGCCAGGCCGAAAGCCGGGAACCCGGCAGGTTCTCGGCGCGGTAAAAAAAACGACGGGACGGAACGTCCCTCCCGTCCGCAGAATGCAAAAACGGCAGGTTCGGAGCGTCCCCCCCGTCCGCAGGGGACAAAAACAGGCGGGCCGGAGCGCCCCCGGCGCGGTCAAGCCGTGAACGCGGCGGAAAAGCGTCCGCGTACTCAAAGCCCCGGCGGTTCGAAAGGCCCCCGTCAGGAACGAGCGGCGGACGGTTACGAACGCCCCCGGCCCCGTGAACAAAAGCCGGTGGAACTGCTGGCTCCGGCGGGCTCCAAAGCCTCCTGGGCGGCGGCGGTGGAGGCCGGGGCGGACGCGGTGTATCTGGGGCTGAACAATTTTTCGGCCCGCGCCTATGCCGACAATTTTTCCCTGGCCGAACTGGCCTCGGTCATCCGCCAATCCCATGAGGCCGGGGTGCGGGTCTATCTGGCTTTAAATAGCCTCATTAAAGAGGGGGAGTTGGAGACGGCCTGGAAACTCTTGGCCACCAGCGCCTCCTTCGGGCCGGACGCTTTGATTTTGCAGGATTTGGGCCTGGCCCGGCTGGCGGCCCGGCATTTTCCCGAACTGCCGCGCCACGCCTCCACCCTCACCGCCGTCCACAGCCTGCCGGGCCTGATTATGCTGGAAAAGGCCGGGTTCAGCCGCGCCGTCCTGGCCCGCGAACTGGCCTTCGACGAAGTGTCGGCCCTGGCCAGCCTCAGCCCCATCGAGTTGGAAGTCTTCAACCACGGGGCCCTGTGCTTTTCCTTTTCCGGGCTCTGCCAGATGTCCAGCTTCCTGGGCGGCCGCAGCGCCCTGCGCGGGGCCTGCACCCAGCCCTGCCGCCGGGTCTACCAGCGCGGCGGGCAAAAAGGGGCCTTTTTTTCCACCACCGACCTCTCCACAGCCCCCTATTTCGACGAACTGCGCCGCCTGCCCCTGGCCTCCTTCAAAATTGAGGGCCGCATGAAGGGGCCGGACTACGTGAGCCGGGTGGTTCGCGCCTACCGCATTTTGCTGGACGCGCCCGACGCCGACTGGCCCTACGCCCTGGCCGACGCTGAAAACCTGCTTTCCGAAGCGCCGGGCCGCCGCACCACCGGCGGCCCCCTGGCCGCCTCCATCGAGGGGGCCCTGGCCCCGCTGAACGCCACCACTTCAGGCATCAAACTCGGCTTCATGGAACCCGCCGGGCCGGGCCTGGGCCGCCTGACCCTGGAACGGGCCGTGCGGGTTGACGACCGTCTGCGCCTTCAGGTCAAAGCCGGGGAGGAAAGCGCGGGCTTCAACCTCAAGAGCATCACCGTGGACGGGCGGGACGTGGATTTCGCCCTGGCCGGTCAGGAAGCCCTGCTCGGCGGCCCGAACCTCCCCGACCAGAAGGGCTTCCTCTTCAAAGTGTCCTCCGGCAGCGAGGAAAAAGCCTTCCTGGCCTCGCCCCTGGTCAAGGCCGTGAAGGAAGAGGCGAAAAAAATAAAGTTGCCGCTCCCCAAAGCCTTGCCCGCCGAACTGAAGCCGCGCGGTCAGAACCGGGCTCCCCGCCCGGCGGCCTCCGGCGCCCAGCGCGGCGGCGCGGCCCCCGCCCTCTGGGTGTGGCTGGAAAAGGCTGAGGATTTACGGGAACTGGCCAATTTTGAGGCCCGGCGCATCATCCTGCCCCTCACCGTGCCCAACGTGCGCCACCTGCGCCATCACAAACGCCACCTGAAAAACGAGCTTTCCCGGCTGGTCTGGAGCCTGCCGCCCCTCATTTTCCACCGCCGCCAGAATGTCCTGAACCAGGAACTGGGCGGCCTGATCGAGGGCGGGGCCCGTGAGTTCCTGGTCTCCAACATCGCCCAGATCAACATGATCCAGCGGGCTGGCAAGGAGGCCAGCGGCCTCAAAATCTGGGGCGACCACCGCCTGGGGTTCCTCAACCACCTGGCCGAGGAAGCCCTGGCCGAACTGGGCCTCTGCGGCCTGACCCTCAGCCCGGAAGCCGATGCTGACACTTTTCAAAGATTGTGGAAAAGCCCCGGCTCCGCCCAGCGGCTGCTCTACCTCTACGGGCACCCGGCCCTGTTCACGGCCCGCTACCCCCTGGAGACCCGCCAGATTCCGGTGGTCAGCCCCAAGGGCGAGAAATTCCGCGTCAGCCGCGAAGGCGAGGAAACCATTGTGGTGGCCGAGCGCCCGGTTTTCATGGGCCCCCTCTTGAAAATGCCCCCCCTGCCGAACGGCGCGGGCTTTATCCTTGACCTGCGGCAGGAACCCCACCTCGGCCCCAAGCTGCGGGAGTTGAAAAAAGCCCTCTCCGGCGGCGGCTCCGGCCCCGGCAGTTCCTTCAACTTCAAGCGGACGCTGTTGTAGGCTTGCAGAGCCTGCCGACAAAATCAGATATGTTTGTCCAGACATTCGCCTTGAATATCCGGGTTTGTTATGCTACCCTGTAACCATGCCTGACTTGGATTGTCTGACTTGACATCCCGGCTTGGGATATTACGAAATGGGGCTGATATGTCCAGTCTGTTTAAATACTTCATTGATGCGAACATTGACCTTTTCGTGCAAGCGCCTTTGGCTCCGCCGTCTGTGCCGCATGACTATGATGACCTGCCAGGCCCGGTTGCCGATGCCCGGAACCTGGCCGCCGACTGGCAGCACGTGGGCAATTCTCTGCGGCAGGCCATGATGGCCGAGATGGCCTCACCGGATGCCGATGTCCAAGAGTTCTAAAGGCAAACCGCCCGTCGCGGCCCAGCAGAGCCCGGCTCGGCAACAGACTGCCATTGCCGTTGAGCAGCATATCCACCAGGGGCCTTTGCCCGACCCCGGAACTCTTCAACGGTACGAACAAGCCTTGCCCGGACTGGCCGAACGCATTGTTGCTCTGGCTGAAAAAGAGCAAAACGTCCGCATATTTGATGTCAAAATGGGCCGCATCGGCGCGCTGGTGTACAGCCTGGCGGTTTGCGGCGTAGCCGCGTTCGCCATTTACAAGGAAAGCCCGCAAGCCGGCGCGGTTATAATCGGCCTGCAAGTCGCCGCTGTCTGCGCCTCTATGATGGCCAAGCATATAAAGGGGCGGTGAAATGTTTCGAGCTGTCGATTGACACCCGCCCCTCTTTTGCCTTATTGTAAAATGGTGGGGCAAGCCTCACCAACTCGGCTGAAGCGCCTATTTTGACCCCCAGAGGAGTTGCCTTCCTCTGGGGGTTGTTTCTTTGAAGGTTATTTTATGATGCGTTATCGCAAAAACTGCCAGGGAGATGCCATGAAAAATTCCTTCTTGTGATATAATTTGAAATAGAATTAAATATAATTTGCATTTAAGTATGCGACTATGATATATTACAATCGTTCCCGAATGGGGAGGGTCGAAGCGTATGCGACATAAAGCGAAAAATCGGGCCGCGCGGCGGCGGGGCATTTACATACTGCCCAATATTTTCACCACCTTGAGCCTTTTCTTCGGGTTTTACTCGATTTTGGCCTCGGTGGACGGGCGGTTTTCCCACGCGGCCTGGTTTATCCTGTTCTCCGCGCTGTGCGACGGGCTGGACGGCACCGTGGCCCGCATGACCAACACCACCAGCCAGTTCGGCATGGAATATGATTCCCTGTGCGACCTGGTGGCTTTCGGGGCGGCTCCGGCGCTCATGGCCTTCTATTGGGCCCTGACTCCCGACAAACTGACGGCCCTGGGGCCGTACCACCTGCGGGTGGGCGCGGCGGCGGCTTTTATTTTCATGGCCTGCGGGGCGCTGCGGCTGGCGCGGTTCAATGTTTTTTCCGGCGTGCGCGACCCCGGCTTTTTTCAGGGGCTGCCCATTCCGGGCGGCGCGACCCTTTTGGCGGCGGCTGTTCTGTGGCACTACCGCAACGGGGAACCCATCGCGCCCAACGGCCCGGCCATTTTGGCCCTGGTGCTGGCGCTGGCCTTTCTCATGGTGTCCAGCATCGACTATATGAGCCACAAAAACAAAGTGCTGATGAACAACAAAAAGCCCTTCGAAACCCTGGTGGCGGCGGTGCTGTTCCTGGGGCTCATCATTGTGAAGCTGAAAAGCGCGCTGTTGCCGCTGGGGTTTTTGTATCTGGTCAGCGGCCCCATCGTCACCGTAGTCCGCTCCCGCCGCCGCCGGGCCGCCCGCGCGGCGGAGGCCGCTGAGAACGAAGGGGACGGCGGCCCAGACGGCGAGAATCTGCCCTGATCCTGCATTATTAGAGGCGATAATCTTGAGCGTATTTTTAACCATACTGGCTGTTTTGACGGCGATTGTGCTGGCGCTGGAAGCGCGCCGGCGCTACCGCCGCGCTTCCGGCCGCCTGGGACGGCCTCGCGGCGGTACGGCTCCGGCCCCTCGCGGCGTGGGCGGCCCCCTGAACCTGGAGCGTCAGTCCCTGCGCGGCGGCGGGCGAAAAACTCCGGGCCGGGGCTCCCGTCACCTGGCCGGGCCGATGGTGGTGGGGCTGGTGTTCGTTTTTATGGGGGCCTGGCTGGTGCTGTCCTATTTCGCGCCGGACGCGGAAACCGCCGCCGGGCAGCCCGCGGCCCAGACCGCTGCCGCGCCCGTCCCGGCCCCGACCACCCCGGTGCAGGGCGGCCGTTTGACCGGGCAGGATTCCCCGGCTTTCGCGCCCGCGCCCTCCGGCTCCATGGCCGGGGCGGCCACGGCCGTGGCCCTGCCCGCCACG
>JAITVE010000304.1 GCA_031285975.1 Candidatus Adiutrix sp.
GATTACCTCCACCCCATTGCCTGGAACTGGGCCTATGTGGGGGCCGTGGAGCGCCTGGCCGGCCTGGAAGTGCCGGAGCGGGCCGAATACCTGCGGGTCATCGTCTGCGAATTGAACCGCATCGCCTCCCACGTCATGTGGTGGGGGGCCTTCATCCTCGACCTCGGGGCCTTCACCCCCATTCTCTATGCCTTCGAAGAGCGCGAAAAAATCAACGACATGCTCCAGATGGTCACCGGCTCCCGCCTGACCATGAATTACATGCGCTTCGGCGGGGTGTGCTGCGACGTTAACGAGCGCTTTATCCGCCTGGCCAAAGAGTTCATCCCCTATTTGCGCGAACGCCTGAAGATGTATGCCGACCTGGTGACGGGCAACGTCATCTTCCGTCGCCGCCTGGAAGACGTGGGGCATTTGAATGAAGATATCTGCCGCCGCTACGGGGCCACGGGCCCGGTGCTGCGCGCGGCCGGGGTGGCCTATGACGTGCGGCGGGCCGAACCCTACGGCGTGTATGATCGCTTCGATTTCGACATTCCCGTGGCCGACCGGGACGACTGCCTGGGCCGCTACTGGGTGCGCCTGCGGGAAGTGGAAGAAAGCCTGAAAATTCTGGAACAGGCTCTAGAGCAACTCCCGGAAGGCCCGGTGCGGCACCCCAAGGCCCCCAAAGCCTCGTGGAAACTCTCGGCTGGGGAAACTTATTTCGCCGTGGAAGGCGGCCGGGGCAAAATTGGCGTCCATTTGGTGGGCGACGGCGGCAAGAGCCCCTACCGGGTCAAGCTGCGGGCCCCCGGCTTTTCCAACCTCAGCCTCTTCGCCGAGGCCGCTCAGGGCACCCTTTTGGCCGACGCCCTGGCCATTTTGGGCAGCCTTGATTTGGTGATCCCGGAAGTCGATAGGTAATATTTGTACGGCGGGCTTGTCCCCCAACATCGTATAAAGGGTCGGATATGGATATAAATCTGCTTAGCGCCATAAAGCTGGTGATTGCCCTGGCGGCCATCATCCTCCTTTTGATCGGCAACAGCGTGGTGATGGTTTGGCTGGAACGGAAGGTGGCCGGGTATGTCCAGCGCCGCCCCGGCCCCTATGTGGTGGGGCCTCACGGCATTTTGCAAACCGTGGCCGACGCGGTGAAGCTCCAGGTCAAGCAGATCACCATTCCCGGCTCCAGCGACCGGGTGCTGTTCCTGCTGGCCCCGGTGCTGTCCATGTTCCCCATGTTCCTCATGTTCCTGGTCATTCCCTTCGGCCCCTGGCTCACCGGGCTGGAGGTCAACCTGGGGCTGCTTTTGATTCTGGCCTTCGCCGGGCTGGAAAGCCTGGCCGTCATCAGCGGCGGCTGGGCCTCCAACAATAAATACGGGCTCCTGGGCGCGGCCCGGGCCGTGTCCCAGTCTGTGGCCTACGAAATTCCCCTCATTCTGGCCATGCTGGCCATCGCTTTCCAGAACGGCAGCCTGAATTTGACCGTCATCACCGCCGGTCAGGCGGGCTGGGTCTGGAACTGGAACATCTTTTCCCAGCCCCTGGCCTTCCTGATTTTTGTCATCACCTGCTTCGGCGAGACCAACCGGGCCCCCTTCGACCTGCCGGAGGGCGAATCGGAACTCACCGGCGGCTACCACACCGAATATTCCGGCATGGGTTTCGCCCTGTTCTTCATGGCTGAATACACCTCCATGCTGCTGGTGTCCTTTTTGGCGGCGGTGCTGTTTTTGGGCGGCTCCAGCGGCCCGGTTCTGGACGGCGTGTGGTGGACGTTCCTTAAAATGGGGGGCTTCATGACCTTCATGATCTGGGTGCGCTGGACGTTTCCCCGCGTCCGCTTCGACCAGCTTTTGAACATTAACTGGAAATGGCTCCTGCCGCTGGGCCTCCTGAATCTGTGGATCACGGCCATCGTCATCAAAGTGATGCAGTAGAGGTTGCTATGAAAGCCATCGTCGATAATATCAAGGGCCTCTACTCGCTGCTGGTGGGCCTCTTCATCACCGGGCGCTATGGCCTGGGCCCCTTTGCCATCCTTTTCCGGCTGGCCAAAAAAGAGACGGGGCGGCCCCTTCTGACCACCCACTATCCCGGGCAGAGCATCGCCAAAGAAGATTTAGTCACCTATCGCGGCCCGGTGGAACTGATTCCGGCGGAAGACGACCCGGCCAAGAGCAAGTGCGTGTCCTGCATGATGTGCGTGAAGTCCTGCCCCAGCGCGTGCCTCACCGTGGTCAAAGGGGAGGGCAAGGCGCCAAAGCTTTGGACGAGCGATTTCGCCCTGTGCAGCCTCTGCGGCACCTGCGTGGAAGTCTGCCCGGCCCATGCCCTGCGCTTTTCCCACGACATTTACTGGGTGACTGAAACACGCGCGGAACTGGTGGGCGACCTTCTGGCCAAGCTGGCCGCGAACGCCAAGAAAAAGAAGAGGTGAGTATGGGCGGCCTGTTGTTTGCGAGCGCGGTGGGCGTGACCCCAACCCCTTCGTTTTTCCAGGAACTGGCGGCCATGGTGCTTCCAACCCTGGGGCACCAGATCATGGCCTACGCGGCCTTCGGCCTGTATGTGCTGCTCATTGTCGGCGGCGGCCTGGCGGCGGCGCTGGCCCGGACGCTGGTGCGGGCCCTGATGGGCCTGGTGGTCACCTTTCTGGGCGTGGCCGGGATGTACCTTTTGATGGCCAGCCCCTTTCTGGCTTTCATGCAGCTTTTGATTTACATCGGGGCCATTTGCGTGCTCATCTTTTTCGCCATTATGCTGGTGCGGAACACGGCCAGCGGCGAGGAAATGCACCTGCCCGGCCTGGGCCAGGCCGCTTTTGCCGGGCTCTCGGCCGTGGGCGTGCTGGCGGTTTTCGGGCCGGTGATTGTACTCAACGCCGGGGCCCTGATGAAAGACGCGCTGCCCACGGAAACCCCGCTGGCCGAGTTGGGCGAGGGCTTACTGAATTATTATGTGATGCCCTTTGAGCTGATTTCCGTCATTCTTTTGGTGGCTATGGCGGGCGGCGCTTTTCTGGCCTATGAGCGGCGCTTCAAAGCCCAGGACGAGGTAACGAAACCATGACCAGTCCCCTCGCCTTATTCATGTTGGCGGCCCTTCTTTTGCTGGCCATCGGCCTGGTGGGGCTCATTTCCCGCCGGACGCTGGTGGGTATGCTGATTTCGGTGGAAATGCTTTTGAACGGCGCCGGGCTCTCCATCGTGGCCGCCGCCAAGCTCACCCCCGGCGGGCTCGACGGCCTGGGCCAGCTGGCCGCCATTTTCGTCATGGGCCTGGCTGCGGCCGAGGCCGCCCTGGTGCTGGCCATGATGGTGGTGGTCTACCGCCGCTTTGACACCGTGGCCACGGAAGCGCTCACCACCCTGAAGGATGCGGAATCATGACGAGCAACATACAGCTTTTGTGGCCCCTGGTCTTCACCCTCTTGGCCCCCTTCGCCATCCTCTTGACCGGCAAGAACCGGAACGTGCGGGAAGGGGTGTCCTTCGCGGCCTCGGCCCTGACCTTCATCGCCGTGGCCCGCTTCATCCCGGACGTGCTGGCGGGAACCATCTACCGCTTCGACCTGTTCCATATCTTACCGGGCATCAGCGTCAGCTTTTGCCTCGACGGGCTGAGCATAATCTTTGCCCTCATCGCGCCCTTCCTCTGGGGCTTTGCCACCAGCTACAACATCGGCTATATGCGGAGCCTGAACGAGCACGCCCAGACCCGCTATTATTTCTGCTTTGCCGTGGCCATCTTCGGGGCCGTGGGCGTGGCCATGAGCGCCAACGTCTTCACCCTCTACCTTTTTTACGAAGTCATCTCGGTGTTTACCTACCCCCTGGTGGCCCACCATGAAGATGAGGAAGCCTTCACCGGGGCCCGCAAATATATGGTCTACCTCATGGGTACTTCCAAGCTGTTCCTGCTCCCGGCCATGGGTTTGACCTATGTTTTGGTGGGCAACCTGGAATTCAGTTTGGGTGAGATGACCCACGGCATTTTCCGCAATGCCGACGGCAGCTACAAAACAGCCATGGCCGCCGCCAACCCCTGGCTGATTCAGCTGACTTACGTGCTGTTCATCGCCGGGCTGGCCAAGGCGGCGCTGATGCCCTTCCACAACTGGCTGCCCTCGGCCATGGTGGCCCCCACCCCGGTGTCGGCTTTGCTCCACGCGGTGGCCGTGGTCAAGGCGGGCGTGTTCTCGGTGAGCCGGGTCATCCTCTCCGGCTTCGGGGCCCAGACCATGCACGATTTCGGCCTGAGTATGCCCACGGCCTACGTGGCCGCCTTCACCATTGTCGTGGCCTCCCTCATCGCCCTGACTAAAGACGACATCAAGGCCCGGCTGGCCTATTCCACGGT
>JAITVE010000390.1 GCA_031285975.1 Candidatus Adiutrix sp.
GCGACGGCACCATCACCAGCAGCATCAATTACAACTACTCCAACTCCGCGTCCTGGGGCAACCCCATCGGGGAAATGCTTTTTGAGGCCGTGCGCTATATGGCCGGGACGCTGAACACCCCCTCAAGCGGCTATCTCCCCCCAAACGAGGTCGCCATCACCACCTCCGCCTCCACCCAGCCGACGTTTCTGAAAACCTGGGGGGGCCGCCCCGCCCTGGCGGGCTCGGACGAGTGCGCCAAGCCGGTCATCATGCTCATCAGCGACCTGGACAACGACTTTGACGGCGACAACTTCCCCACCGCCGATTTTGGCAAAGACCCGCTGCGCGGCGGCGAAGCCCTGCCCGCCTACAGCATGAAAAGCTATTTGGACGCGATAACCGCCAATGAAAAGGCCCAGGCCGACGGCACGCTGAAAGGCAGCCTTTTTATTTACGCGAAGGACTATAAAGATGCCTGCACGGCCAAGGCTTTGACCAGCCTGGCCGAGGTGAACGGCATCTGCCCCAACCACGGGGCCTTCATGGGCACCTACAGCGCGGCGGCGGCGGCCTATTACGCCCACACCCACGATTTTAAAAAGAGCGGCCAGAAAGACCCGATGGGCATAGACATTTATGCCATTTCCCTGGCCTCGGCCTACCCCCAGCTGGATTTCGTCATCCGGGACGCCGGCGGCAATATCAGCAAGAAAATCTCTGTTCTGCCGGGTTCCGGCAGCGCCCGGAGCAACGACACCAAAGACCGCTACCTCGGCTTCATCAACTATTTCATCACGGACTGGCAGACCGACAAGCACGGCGACCCGTTCAGCGTCACTATTGTCGTCAATTACGAAGACGCGGTGCAGGGCGTTGATGGCGGGGGCGGCTCGGACTGGGACATGGACGTTATCGTGAAATATACCATAAGCCTGGTCACCTACGGTTCCACCCCGACCACGATACGCAGCACCACGCCGGTGCCGACGATAACAGCCGGGCCCCTACAGGTCGGCCCCCTGAACCCGGCCTATTACCCCTTTAAAAACCCCGACAACATGACCAGCCGGGATGACATGATCGAGATCGACCCCGACTACGTGGCGGGGCTGGTCATCGCGTCCCGCAGAATCCGCGTGGCCAGTAGTATTTATATGAGCCTGGGCTATTCCGTCAGCGGCAGCACCACCGACGGCGCGTTCCGCCCGCTGACGAACCAGGGCGGGGGAAACCCCTCGTATACCCAGTCGTTCGTGTTCAACTCGAACCCCGCGAGCGCGGGCGAACCCCTGCCCAACCCCATGTGGCTGGCCGCCAAGTACGGCGGCTTCACCGACCGCAACCAGAACGGCAAGCCCGACCCCGGCGAGTGGGCCGGGCCGGACGGCAACCCCAAAACCTATTTCCAGCCCGCCAACATCGCCGAACTGCCCGAGAACCTGGAAGCGGCCTTTGCCGCCATTGCCAAGGGCACTTCCACGGGCACGGCCACCTCGGCCTCGGTCAACTCCATCCTGGGCGGCGGCGTGTCCATCCAAACCCTGTTTTACCCGGAATATGAAGACCGCCTCAACGGCAACCTCATTAAATGGACGGGCAGCGTGTTCGGCCTGTTCGTGGATAAATGGGGCAACCTGCGCGAAGACACCAACGGCGACCGCAAGCTCACCCTCAAAACCGGCAAGCCCGGCGACACGGGTTACCCCCTGGGCGATTTCATCATCAACTTCGAGGAAGGCACCGGCGTCGGCCCCACCATCGCCCGCTACTATGACCAGCACGGCAACGGCGTGGTGGTGCAGCCCCACGACGCCCTGGGCAGCTTCCTGGAAATAAAACCCCTCTGGGACACCAGCCGCCTCTTGGCTAACATGGCCAACATCACCGACCGCCAGGTCTATTACGGCAAGCCCGACGGCAGCGGCGGCGTAACCCCCGCCCGCTTCGAAGCCGCCGCCGCCTATGACCTGGAGCCCTTCATGACCCACGTCAACACCGGAACCATGCTGCCCATCCAGGTCGGTGAAAATTTAACGGAAGAGCTGATTCAATACGTCCTCGGCGAAGACCACATCGAGTGGCGCTCCCGCCGCGTCACCGACCCCTGGGGCAGCGGCGGCACAGCCTGCGACCCCAACACCCCCAATGACCCCAACTGCCTCACCTGGCGGCTGGGCGACGTGATTAACTCCAAGCCGGTCATCGTGGGCTCCCCGGCCATGAACTTTGACCTCTTGTATAGCGACAGCACCTATTACGACTTCAAAATGGCCCAGGCCCAGCGCCGCTCCATGGCCTATTTCGGGGCCAACGACGGTATGCTCCACGCCGTGAACTTGGGCTTCTACGGCTCCCTGGAAGACGGCCAGGTCGGCTACAAAGTCGACGGCCCCATGGGCCAGCCGGGCCACGAGTTGGGCAAGGAAATGTGGGCCTTCGTCCCCACCTCCGTCCTCCCCCACCTCCAGTGGCTGGCCGACCCGGAATACCTGCACAGCTATTATGTGGACATGAAGCCGCAAATAGCCGACGTGCGCATTGGCGGCGAGTGGAAGACCATCCTCATTGGTGGCCTGCGCCTCGGCGGCCGCGAGATAGAGTCCGACGCGCCGGAACTCGGCCCCATGGCCTATTCCGAAATCTTCGCCATTGACGTGACCGACCCGGAGCTTGAAAAGCCCAAGCTCCTGTGGCGTTACAGCAGCGACCGCCTGGGCATGAGCGTGGGCCTCCCCACCATCGTCAGCAAAGTGGATTCGAGCAACAACGAGGCCTGGTATGTGGTGGCCGCCAGCGGCCCCACCACCGCCCTCACCGATATTGTCACCCCCTATGAGGGCAACAGCGACCAGGAGGCCCGCCTGATAGTGCTGGACATCGCCACCGGCACGGAACTGCGCGACATCCCCGTGCCGACCGCCGAGGGCCGGAGCTTCTTTACGGACTCGTTCCTGCCCATGGCCGCCAGCCCCCTCATCAACCCCAGTGACCCGCGCACCCCGTGGAGCCACACCACCATCTATTACGGCCTCACCATCAGCCGCGACCCCCTCACCTGCCTGGACACCGGGGCCGTCTACCGCCTCGACATGACCGGGGATTTGGCGCAGTGGGGCTTGAAGAAACTCATCGACACCGAGCGCCCGGTCACCGGGGCCATCAACGCCGCCTATGACCAAACCGGCAACCTGTGGGTGGTTTTCGGCACCGGCCGCGTGTGGGGCGCGGACGACCTGCGCCCCTGCGTCTCCGCCCCCGACCGCCCCCTCTGCAACGAAAACCACGAGCAGTATCTCTATGGCGTGAAGGAGGATTTGGACGCGGGCCACAACCTCACCTTCAAAGACCAGACCACCGGCAAAATCGCCGACATGTCCGGGGCCAAAGTCTTCACCTGCTTCGCCACCAGCGCGGGCTACGTCACTGACTTAATGACCACCCCGAACCAGAACTTCACCCCCACCAACGTCTGCGGCCTGAGCACCCAGGGCGTGCCCTACACCACCATCTCGAACGCGCTTCTCAGCAACACTTACGTGGGCTACAAGCGCAGGCTCGACACCGTGGGCGTTTTGGGCGCGGGCGGCGTTCCCCGCTATGAAATGATCGTCACCCAGCCGAAAATCGACGGGCTCTCCAACGGCCGGTCGATGATGGGCTTCACCTCCTTCGAGCCGCCCCAGGGCACCTGCGGCGACCCCGGCACCAGCTACCTCCACATGGTGGACACCTTCACGGGCCTCCCCGCCCCGCATATGTACGACGTGTTCGCGCCCTTCTTTACGGACAACGCCAGCGTCACCACCGGCGGCCAGGTCACCGGCTACCGCCCGGCGGGCGGCGGCAAAGCCACGGAAGCGGTCATCATTAAAATCGGCAACAAAACCATCATCCGCGCCTCCGCGCAGGACGGCAGCATCAAAGACCTTGAAATCACCGACGCGGCGGCTCCGGCCAGTTCCATAATCTCCTGGCGCGAAGCCACCGAAATCGGCTTCACCATGCCCCCCAACGTCATGAGCGGCGACCTGCCCACCCCCACGCCGTAACCACGGCGCGGAGACAGCCCCGCAAAAAAAACACCGTGCCCCCTTCAAATTGCAGAATTTGAAGGGGGCACGGTGCATGGGGCCAGCCTAACACGACCGCCCCCCGCCGTACAATATCCTACGCTTTGATGGTTACAATCGGAAAGAATTCCGCAATGACATTGGCGATGGAAGCCTCCGTAATCGTTTCTATGACCGGGGTAACAGATTTATAGGCGAACGGAGCTTCCTGCCGCAGCTCGGCGAGTTTTTTCTCTTTAATATCGCTTCTGAGAGATGCAAAATCTATCGGAGTAACTATGTGAAAGTCTTTGAGGAATTGCTCAAAATCTTTCTCGAACGCTTTCATTGACGCGCCCCGCGAGAGAGCGCGCCCCGCCCCATGGCACGAAGACATGAGGGATTTTGTGTTCCCCGTCCCTTCCAAAAGAAAACTGCTGGCCCCCATAGAGCCCGGAATAACAATCGGCTCTCTCATCTGCGCCCGGCACGCGCCTTTGCGGTGAATGAACCCATCGCCTGTTTCCATAACGATATTATGGGGAGAATCGGAAATTATATTAATGTCATTGATGGCCTGAATTTTTGATAGCGATTGAATGACCATCAATCCCATAAAAATCCGATTCACCGAGGCGAAGTTCACCGCATTGTCAAGAATTTGGAAAATTTTCGTTTTCGCTTCCGTATGTTTCGCTGAAACGGGATACATGCCCAGATGAGGTTTTTTGAACTGTCCTTTGGGGTATATTTTGGCCAACTCATGCTCAATATATTGACTGGCCATCGCGCCAAGCGACAATGACCCGGAATGAACCATTATCATGACCGAGCCTTTGTTTATCGAATAGCGGTTATTTGAAAAATGCTTCACATACTGCACTTCAACAAAATGATTGCCGCCGCCTATGGAGCCGATTTGGGAATCGTAGGAATATTGATCCGTTCCGGCATATTCTGAAAAAATCGGGCTGAAACCATTCCCGGATTCCCGCCAGCTATGAAGCCTAATCGTGTCTTTAAATCTGTTGGCAAGTTCCCAAATGCCTTCATTATCATTCGGGCATGAAAACAGCCCTTCCCCGCCCGCCTGAAAGATTGCTTCCCTGTGGCATTTTTTCAACGGAATCTGTCTGCCGCCTTGAAAGAACACATGCCTGAAATCTTTTTTGAGTTCGTCCAAATGCTGCAAAACCGTTTCTTTTGAAATACCATTGATAGCAAACAAGGTCATGCCGCAGCCGATATCTTTTCCCACGGCCTGCGGATAAAAGCAATTTTGAGTTTTTATGGTCGTCCCTATGGGAATGCCGGAACCTTTATGAAAATCCGGGGTAACAGCTATTTCCTCAATATATGGGCGCTCAGGAAAGACCTCTGGAGAACTTGCATATAACGAATCCAGTGAATCTTGAATTTTTGTCAGTTCTTCAAGTTCTGCCATCGCTGATTTTTCAATCTTCACCCGTTCATTGGCAAAGATTGATACAGGAAAATTGCTGTCTTCAGCAACTATAGTAACGGCGTTTTCTCTCGTAAATTTCATGATTCCTCAAATGCGGGCTGCCCGGTTGTCATCATTAAAAACTAAAACACATGTACCGAGGCCTGATTGTAGCAAAAGAACCTTCCGTTTCCAACCCAAAACATTTTTGGGGCCGCCTAACGCAAAGCCCCTTGCCATACCTCCTTGCCGGAAACGGCGAACCTATGGTATATTCAGAGAAAATGGCGGGAGCGCGGCAAAGAGCGCCCCGGCGAGGAGGCTTCATGGTCTCGGATATGCGGCTGATGGGCGAGGAAAAATACGCGGCGCTGAGAACGCTGGCCGTGACCCTCAACAGCGTCTCGGACTTGGATGTGGTGATGGACACCATCCTCACCGAAGCCCGCCGCTTCGTCTCCGCCGAGGCCGGG
>JAITVE010000404.1 GCA_031285975.1 Candidatus Adiutrix sp.
TGGCGGACTCAGGGTGCTTTATGGCGCGTTCCATTTCCTCGGCCAGCTGCTGAATCTGCATCTCCTGGCGGTCGAAATGCTCTTCCAGCGTCTGGGCGTTGAAGGCCCCGCCGTTCTCCAAACTCATTTCCTGGGTGTAGGGCACCATGCGCATCATGGTCAGCACCAGCCCATGGCCCGGCGGCGCGTCCATCACCAGGTCAACGCTGGCCGTCCCGGCCCCGGTCACCTGAAAGCCCTGGGCCACTTCCTTCTGCCCCGGCCCCAGCCCCTGGTACAGCCGCACCGTCGATTCCTCATACACCGGGAACGGCAGCGGAAACACCGTCGCCGCCCCGTTGCCAATGTACTGCACCCGGTTGCTTTGGGTTTCTATGGTCATGGTCACTCCTTTATAAATCTCATATCGCCATTTAACGGGAACTTCATCTTTTTGGGGGGCTTGCCGCACCCCCGGTTTCGTGCTACATTATGTCCAAAGAGCGAGGTACCCCGTGAGCGACGAAATCAGAGATAAAGACAAAAACAAATTTGAATTTCCCATGATGCCCATTTACGGCGTTGACCTGGGCCGGGAGCTTGGCGACCTGGCCGCCGGGCAACGGCAACTTAACGCCAGGATGGACAAGCTTGAGGACAAGATCGACGCGGTCGAAGCCAGGCTTACCGCCAAGATCGACGCGGTTGACGCTAGACTTACTGATAAAATAGAAGCGGTTGACAGCCGCGTTGACAAATGCCTGGTCGCCATCAACCGGCTTGACGAACGCACCCAAAGCCAGGGCCGCGCCCTGTGGGGTTTTGGAATCGCCATCTTTGCCGCCGTAATCGCCGGGATTATCCTGCAATATTTTGACAAATAAAATCCCATGCTTACCTTCTTCTGTGGGGTGGCGAAAGCCGCCCCTTTGTTTTGACTCCTTTATTTCTCTAATCAGTAAACGGCCTGGCCCTGTCGTCTTTCGGGGAAAGCCAGTATTCCCGGCCCTCGCTTCTGGCCCGCCGCGCGCGCCGCGCCTGGGTGCCGGGGGTCACCAGTTCTTGCAAATCCCACATAAAGGCCCAGTCCAGGGCCAGCCGGGCATACCAAACATTCAAGCCCGGCATGTTGTTTTGCCCGAATTTCAAAATATCTGCCGCAGTCAATCCTGGTTCGTCCGTCAAACCGGCCGCCCTGGCCGCGCTGGTTCTGGTTTTGCCGAAAAGGCTGGCCGCCTGCTGCACCGTCCCCGCCGTGGGCCCGGCCATTGATTCTATTAATCCCTGGCCAAAGCGGTTATATTCGCCCAGCAGAAAATCGCCATACAGCCCGGCCCCGCCGCCCTGGGCGAACGCGGCCCCGAAAGCCGCCGCCCAGTCAGGATTTTCAGTCAGCGCATACGGTTTTTCTCCTCTGGCCATCCGCTTAGCTTCCATGGCCACGGCTCCGAACAGCGTGCACTGGGCCATCAACAGGCCCATAGTGCTCAAGGCTCCGCCCCAGCCGATTTCTTCTACTTTCCGGCTGGCCAGAATGGGCTTGATAACCTGCTGAATAAAAAGCACTGAAAAGCTTTTAAACTGTGTGCCGAAGCGCAGGCCTTCCCCTACTGCCGTCCCTGGCCGCGTCCCCCGCAAAAGGGCGTAGCGGTTGCGTTCGTCAGGGGTCAGCACCGCCCTGTTGACCTCGCCGGAGAGGAAACCCGCCGCATCCGCTTCCAATTTAGCTCTGAACTGCCGCCGCAATGATTCTTTCATCACCTCCGCAGATTGGAGCGTCGGCTCATTTTCCGCCCTCTTCAGATTAACTTCCAAATCCCTTTTGAATTCCCGGCGCAGCCGCTTTTTCAGGCTTTCCAGCCCGGCCTTGGTCGCCGTGCTGTTGGCTTGGCCGATGGAATCGGCCATCCCTTTCCATTTGCCTTCCGTAGCCGCATCCACCATTTCGTCCGGGAGATATTTCACCGGGCCTGTCGTAAAGGATATTTCGCCAAATTCGCTTTCTTCCACCAGGTGCTTGCGAATAATGTCCCAAGCTTCTTTCAGATCATACCGCTCCAAGATGCTTTTCATCTCCAGCGGCAAAAAGTTGTAAGCCCGGTTGCGGGTTGACCAGACATAGCCGGTGAAATACTTGTCCCGCCTCATATCTTCCGCAATGCTCTCCCACTGGGGGGCCGTCAGCCTATCCGCCAACTCGTCGTCAAGCTCGCGGGCCAATTCGGGGCAAAGGTATTCCTTGTCGCCAATTTTGCGCACCATAGAGCCCCGCATCACGTCCCACCTGGCTTCGTCAAAGCCATACATTTTCAAGGTTTCCCTGAACCGCAGCGGCAAATCCGCAAAACCTGTCCGGGCATGAAACCCCACGTTGCTGGATATGCCCATATACATCCCGGTTTTCATGGCGTCAGTCCAGGGGGTCAGCCCGTTGTACTTAAAAAATAAGCGCATCAGCCTGTTCATTTTGTCCGACATCGGGTTTTCCAAGTCAAACCGCTGGGCCATGTCGCCCTGAATGCCCTCGCACACTGAGTCAAAATACATGCCCAGTTCCGCCCGCATATCTTCCGGCACTTTGGCGAAAAAATTAGCCACAGTCTCGTGCCATGATTCCATCAGGCCCAGGCCGTGGTTGGTTTTCAGCCGCATCGCCGCCACAGGCAAATCAGCGATGGCCGAAAGCGTGGCCCCGCCCAGTTTGGACAACGATTGCCACGACCGAACCAGGCTGGATATTTTTGCTGCGTTAAAATTATCCGGCGCCAGCGTTTCCCCGCTGACCACGCTGTAATAGTCGGCCACCGGCCCCCGTCTTTGCCTCAGCCGCATGGCGTTGTTGGCTTCTTTAAATTTCCGGCTGGCTTCATCGGTCACTTTCAGTCCGTCTATCATCAGGCCCATGGTTTTCTCCGGCAGGGGGCCGAGCCGTTGAATG
>JAITVE010000405.1 GCA_031285975.1 Candidatus Adiutrix sp.
CCCGGCCTCCCCCGCCTGAGCGGCTGGGACGCCCCTGAAAACCCTCGTCTGAACTCCTGGCGCAACAGCGATATAATACCCTTAAACCGGCCGGATTTCAAGCGGGGAAACGCAGAAAAAGCGGATTTTTCCGAGCGTCAATATTCGTCTAACACTGTGAAATAATTATTAAAAAATCTATAAACTAGACCTCATTGAAACGCAACAACACGTCAATTACAGCTAATTAACAATCATTAAAAAACAGCCCCGGAAAACGCTTTGGCCAGGCCGGGCCGAGGCGTTTTTCGGGGCTGGATGACAACGCAGTCCAGGCGGGAACGCGCCTCGTATACTGCCACCAGAATCCAGTTTTTGCGCTTCCCGCTTAAAACCTCTTGACATTAAAGCGCACTTAAAGGTTATTATTTAATCAAACAAGACAGAGGGAGAGGCGGCATGAGCTGGACTGTGCGCGAAATATCCGAATTGACGGGAATCTCCGCCGCTTCGCTGCGGTATTACGACAAGGAGGGAATCATCTCGCCGAAGCGCGGGAACAACAAATACAGGCGGTATGATGAACGCGACCTGTTCCTGATTCAATCTGTCATTGTCCTGAAATATGCCGGGTTTTCCCTGGCTGAAATCAAATCCGTGATGGAGCCGAGCGGAAAATGGCCGGATGAAGAGTGCCGTCAAAGAAATATTGACCTTACGAAACGCAAGTGCGCGGAGCTTTCGGCGAAAATCACCAGTTTCAAAGAAATCGCCGGGTTTCTCCAGGAGACGCTGTCCGTGCTTGAGGACAATGACAATTCCGAGGAAAGACTGCGGCTTGGGGAACGCCTCGTTCAACGAAATTTCGACCGCATCAAAACCAACATGAAAGGGAAAAACGCATGACTCTCGAAAAAATCCTCGTGACCGCAAAAGCGGATCTGCCGTCGAAGCACATCAATTTTCACCCTGCCTACGAATACGGCAAAACCGAGGTAGTCCCTCTCGACAGAGACTCCGGCAGCCAGTGCGCCGTGACCTTTTACGACATTGCGCCGGGGAAGGCGAATTATCCCTACCACTACCATTCCGCAAGCGAAGAGGTGTTCTACATCATCTCCGGCCACGGCGTTGTGGAGACGAACGAGGGCGAAGTTCCGATTGCCGCCGGTTCGGTGGTCGTATGCCCGCCCTGCGAAGCGGGCGCGCACAGAATCAGAAACACCTCGAACACGGAAAAGCTCTGCTACATCGACATCGACACCATGCCCAAAGCGGATGTGGCGTTCTATCCGAAAACCGGAAAGATAGGCGTGTTCGCGGGCGGCAGCAACAAATTCTATGCTGCTTCCGCCGAGTGCGGGTACTACGACGGGGAGTGAGAGCAGAGGCGACCCCTCAGGCCCAAGCACACGAAAGAATGCGAGTTGTGTTATTCCGAGGACGGTATAACGTCTATCCCAAACGTACGTCTCAGGTGCAGGCCATGTTATACCGTTTTTCTATCAAGGCTGCGAAAACTTGATAGAAAAAGCGGTTGATAATAATACCAATTCTCTATCAAAATAAAGACAGCCTTGATGGAGAATTGGTATTATTTGGTTCATGAAAATTTACCCCATAGGGGCCACATGCCCCATCAAAAGACCCTTCAATTCCTTTTCGAAGAAGAAACGGTGCTCGCCGAAGGCGGGTTTCAGGCCGTTCAGCCAGGTGGCCGAGCGGTCATAGAGGGCGAAGAAGGGTCGATCCACCCACTCGGCATTGCGGCCCTGAATGAAGCGCAGCACGAAGACTTTTTCGTCCTGCACTTCGGTGACGCCCAAAATTTCCACCTTGCCGGGGGCGGCGCTCATCACCGGGCCCTTGACCGTGCGACACAAGCCGCTGACCCGCTGGTAGGCCTGGCGGAAAATCTGCCAGCAGCGCTCCAGGGGCAGGGCGTAAAAATGCTTGGCCCCGGTGTCCCGCTCTACGAACATGTAATAGGGCACGCAGTTCAAATCCACCTGCGCACGCCACATTTCGGCCCACAGCTCGGGCTTGTCGTTGATGTGCTTTAAGACGGGCGACTGGGTGCGGATGAGCACTCCGGCGGACTGAAGCCGCTTGATGGCCAGCCGCACCGCCGGGGTGGAGAGTTCGCGGGGGTGGTTGAAATGGGCCATCAGGCAGAGGGTGCGGCCGGTGGCGGCCACTTTTTCGAAGAGGCGCAGAAGGTCGTCCGCGTCCGGGTCGGTCAGGTAGCGGTAGGGCCAGTAGGCCAGGCTTTTGCTGCCGATGCGGATGCTTTTCAAATGCGGCAGATCGTCGGCCAGGAAGGGCTCCAGGTATTGGGCCAAGAGCGCGGCCTTCATCACCATGGGGTCGCCGCCGGTGACGAGGATGTCGGTGACTTTGGGGTGTATTCTCAAATAGTCCGCCAGGGTGCCGCTCTCCTTGGCCGCGAAGCGGGCCTGGGCCAGGCCGCTGAACTGGGGCCAGCGGAAGCAAAAGCTGCAATAGGCATGGCAGGTTTGCCCGGCCTGGGGGAAAAACAGCACGGTCTCGCGGTATTTGTGCTGCGCGCCGCTGACCCTGTGGCCGCGCAGCAGGGGCACGTTGGCGCTTTGGTGGGAAGCGTCGGGGTTCAGGTCGAGCTGAATGCGGCGGGCCAGTTCCTTGAGGCGCGGCTCGGGAGCCCCGTTTTCCACGGCGGCGGCCAGGCGGCGGTAGTGGGCGGGCTTCAACAGTTCGCGGCGGGGAAAGGTCAGGGTGTAGATAGGGTCGTCCGGGACGCTGCCCCAGTCGATGAGTTCATCGACGACATAGCTGTTGGGTTTGAACGGCAGCGCCCTGGCCACCGTCTCCACGCTTTTCAGCGCGTACTCCGGCCAGTCGGCCAGTTGGGGGATTTCTCTGAAATTGCGCGCGGTATAGGCACGGTATTCCGGTGCGGACATAAGGGCCTCCTTACTGTGATTAGGATCAGTTCATGGTCATCCTTTGATGTTTGTTAAAAGGGCTTATTTATGAAAAAAGGCGCGGCGGTCGTTATCATCACGACCGCCGCGCCTGGTTGAGTGCATTTCCCGACTGGCCCTTATTTGGCCGCGCCGCGCCGGGCTTCGGCTTCAGGCAAGTAGCGTTTGATGTCGGCGATGCGGGTCTGATCCGAGGGGTGGGTGGACAGGAGGCTGCCGGTGTTGCCGCCCTCCGCGGACATCCGTTCCCAGAAGCCTATGGCCGCGCTCGGGTCGTAGCCCGCCATGGCCATCAGCATCAGGCCGATGCGGTCGGCTTCGCTTTCATGCGAACGGGAAAAGGGCAGCATGATGCCCACTTCGCTGCCCAGGCCGTAGGCGGCCATGGCCACATCAGAGGTCAGGGCGCTGGCCCCGCCCACGCCGAGGCCGACGCTCAACAGCGAGCCGCCCATCTGGGCCATCATCTGCTGGCTGGCCCGCTCCCGGCTGTGGTGGGCAATGGCGTGGGCCACTTCATGGCCCATGATGGCCGCCACGCCGTCGTCGCCCTTGGTGTAGGGCAAAATGCCGGTGTAAAAGGCCACCTTGCCGCCGGGCATACAGAAGGCGTTGACTTCGTTGGACTGGATAAGGTTGAATTCCCAGCGGTAGTTGGGGATGTCGGCGGCCATGCCGTATTCCCGCAGATACTCGTTGGCGGCCCGGCTGATGTTGGCCCCGACCCGCTTAATCATGGCCGTGTCCTTCTGGTTGGAAGACAGCGGGCCTTCTTGAATCATCTGGCTGTACTGGGTGGCGGCCATGGCGTTGAGGTCGGAATCGCCCACCAGGCTCAACTGGCTGCGGCCGGTGCCGGGCACCGTGGCGCAGGCGGCCAGGGCCAGGCCGAGAAGGACAATCAAGGCGGGGACAAGTTTTTTGCTCAAACGAAAACGGTTCATGCGGCATTCTCCTTAAACGGTTATGTAATAATGATCGGGCAGAGAGAACATACGTAAAATTTTTTCATGTGTTGCCCGCTCCGCCATTCCGCAAGGAGGGGAAGAACGCGGTACGGGTGTGGCCGGCAAAATCATACGCCGCTGGAATCAAGACCACCCGCTGAGCGGGTGGTTTGCACAGCCCTATAAGGGCATGGTACAGGCAGCGCCAGAGGGCGCATTGAAGGTTTGCCAACCGCATTCATTTCACAGGCTTGCCC
>JAITVE010000044.1 GCA_031285975.1 Candidatus Adiutrix sp.
GGCGGCTCCGCAGCGGAAAGCCCGGCCGCCCTGGAAGCCGGGAAGGCGGACGAAAGCCGCCGGGTGGTCATGTTTTTTGAAATATCCGTGCCCAGGGAAGTCAACCAGCGGGCCTTCCGCCAGGCCCTGAACATGGTGGCCGAAGGTTTAGGGCTGGAAATGAGCCTGCAACACCGCGACATTTTCGAAGCCATCCACCGCCTGTAATGGCTTTGATAAGGAATATAGAATGTTAACAGACCGTGAAGTAATCAGCACCCTGGAGATGCTGAAAAATGAGCATCTGGACGTCCGGGCCATCACCCTGGGCCTGTCCCTGATGGATTGCGTCTCCGACGACCTGGGTCGGCTGACGGCCAAAATTCTGAATAAAATCACCCGCCACGCCGAAAATCTGGTCAAAATTTGCGACCAGGTGGGCGACAAATACGGCATCCCCGTGGTCAACAAGCGCATCGCCGTTTCGCCGGTGAGCGCCCTGGCCGGGCCCTTCAACTCCGAGCAGATGGTCAAGGTGGCCGTGGCTTTGGACAGGGCCGGGCGCGAGGTGGGGGTAGATTTTGTGGGCGGCTTCGGGGCCTTGGTGGAGAAGGGGTTCTCCAAGGGCGACCTGGCGCTCATCGGGGCCATTCCCCAGGCTTTGGCCGAGACCGAGCGGGTTTGCTCTTCGGTCAACGTGGCCTCCAGCCGCGACGGCATTAATATGGACGCGGTGAAGCTGATGGGCGAGATCGTCAAAAAAACCGCCGAACTGACCGCCGACCGCGAGGGCCTGGGCTGCGCCAAGCTGGTGACTTTTGCCAACATTCCGCCGGACATGCCTTTCATGGCCGGGGCCTACCTGGGCCTGGGCGAGCCGGATGCGGTCATCAACGTGGGCGTTTCCGGCCCCGGGGTGGTGAAAAAAGCGGTTGACCGGGTGATGGAACAGAATCCCCGGCCCAACTTCGACCAAATCAGCGAAACCATCAAGCGCACGGCCTTCAAGGTCACCCGCGTGGGCGAACTCATGGGCCGGGAAGTGGCCGCCAGCCTGGGCCTGCCCTTCGGGGTGGTTGACCTCTCCCTGGCCCCCACGCCGCAAGTGGGGGACTCGGTGGGGGAAATTTTCCAGTCCATGGGGCTGAAAGCCATTGGCGTGCCGGGCTCTACCGCGGTGCTGGCGTTGCTCAACGATGCAGTGAAAAAGGGCGGGGCCTTCGCCTCCAGCCACGTGGGCGGCCTCTCCGGCGCTTTTATTCCTGTTTCCGAAGACTTGGGCATTGGCCAGGCGGCGGAGATGGGCTATTTGAACATCGAAAAGCTGGAGGCCATGACGGCGGTCTGCTCGGTGGGGCTGGACATGGTTTCAGTGCCCGGCGACACCTCGGCGGCCACCCTGGCGGCGGTCATCGCGGACGAGATGGCCATCGGCATGATTAACCACAAAACCACGGCTGTGCGCATCATCCCCGTGCCGGGCAAGAAAGCCGGGGAAAAGGTGCACTACGGCGGCCTTTTGGGCTGGGCCAAGGTCATGGACGTGGCCGACTATGCCGAGGCCGAAAATTTCATCGCTCTGGGCGGCCGCATCCCGGCCCCTATTCACAGTCTCAAAAATTAGGAAACCTTTATGGCGTATACGCGTCCTTTAAATGATATTCGGGTCGGCGGGGAGATCGACGCGGTGTGCACCCGCTGCCGCATGGTTACGAATCACCGCATTGTGGCCATGGTCGATGGCGGGGTCAAGCGGGTTATCTGCCTGACCTGCGACAGCCAGCACAACTACCACCAGCCTCCGGGCGAGAAAAAGGTCGTCGCCGCCAAGGTCATGCGGGTGGGCAAGGAAATGAAAAAGACCTCGGCTCCTGCGGGCGGGGCCCGCGTTTTCGCCCACTGGATGACCAACAAAGACGAGATGAACGCGGCGGGGCTCACCCCCACGCCCTATAATTTCCGCGAACAGTACAAGTCCGGCCAGCCCCTGGAACACCCCAAGTTTGGCCTGGGCTTTGTGCAGAAGGTCATTCCGCCTAATAAGATGGAAGTGATGTTTGAGACGGAGATTAAGACGTTGGCTATGAATATGCCCGACTAATTGGGGGGGGCGGCCTGGGCTTTGCGTTCTCTAGCGTGCTTCACTGGAAATGGGTTCCGGCTTTCGCCGGAATGACGACTGTGGGGGGCGGAGAGCGGTAGAAAAGGCATGGGTTCCGGCCTTCGCTGGGGTGACGGTGAACGGGGGGCGATTTGTTATAAGCACCCCGTCGTGCCTTCCCGCACAGTTACTGCAACGCCACTTGTTTGAGTTCTTTACAAGCGGAGCTTGTAATCTCAGTTTATTCAAACCTTATCAGGTTCGAATGAGTTCAGGCGAGCTGTGGCGTTGCTGCACGGTCGCCGCTGATTCACTAACCGACACGCAGATCCAGGGGCGCGCAGCCCCTGGCGCGCGGAGATTCTTCAGAGGGCCTCACGCCAGGCCCTCTGAAGCGGGGCTTAAATTCGAACCCGATAGGGTTTGAATAAACTGAGATTGCGCGGTAGCGCAAAGATTGGGCAGAGCCCCATACTAACAAATCTTCAGCCCATGCGCAGCGCGTTCCTCGCTCTTGCCAGCGGGCCTGGAATGCGGTATATTTTTTAAAAATGTCCGTCCGCCCGCATTTTTCGGGGTTCTGCCCCCAGTCCGACCCTGTGGAGAGAGAAAATGATCCGCATTATTTATAAAATAGTATACACTCTGGGTTTTCTCGTCACCTGGCCGTATTGGATTTTGCGGGACATGGTGCACCACAAGCCTTACAGCTTCAAGGCCCGTTTTCTCGGCCCCGGCCGGATGCTCCCCAAGCAGCCGGGCCGCCCCAGGGTGTGGCTGTGGGCTCTCAGCCTGGGCGAAATTCTGGCAGCTAAAAATTTGGTTCCGGCCCTGGAAGAAGCCGGGGCGGAAGTCATCATCAGTTCCACCACGGCCATCGGGCGGGAGGCGGCCACGCGCACGTTTCCCGGCCGCCTGGTCTTGGCCTCGCCGCTG
>JAITVE010000051.1 GCA_031285975.1 Candidatus Adiutrix sp.
TATTACCGAAAACATCTGGGACAAAATTTCTGGGCCTTCCTGGCTGAGGACGACGGCCGCCCCGCCGGAGCCGCCTTCCTGAGCGTTTACGAGCGCCCGGCCAACCCCGGCATCCCCAACGGCCTGTGGGGCGAAGTGAGCAACGTTTTTATCTACCCGGAATACCGCAAACGCGGCCTGGCCACGGCCCTGATGCAACGGCTCATCACCCTGGCCCGCGAGCGCGGCGTCTCCCGCCTCGACCTCAGCGCCACCGAAGCGGGCCGCCCGGTCTACGAAAAGCTGGGCTTCAGCACAGACGCCGCGCATACCCGGATGCAGTTGCGGCTTGAGTTATAAAAAAACGCCTTGACAACCAACAAAAAAGTAGTAACATAAATGTAGGCAACTGAGGCTTGCTTGCCAATGAGCAACTATTGGAGCGCTATGGAAACAATTTTCGAATGGGATACAATAAAGGCGAAAAGTAATTTCAAGAAACACCGTGTCAGCTTTGAAACCGCCGTTCGCGCTTTTGCTGACCCGTGGGCTCTGATCGAGCTAGATCGCGTTGAAGACGGCGAAGAACGTTGGCAAACTTTGGGTCTTGTGGATGGCCGCCTGTTGCTGCTGGTGGCTCATACGATCAATGATGACGAGGATGACACCGAACTCATCCGCATCATATCGGCACGCCACGCCTCACCGAAAGAGAAGAAGCATTATGAAGAAGAAAATGGCTCGTTATAAAGTAGACTTGGGGAACCTGCCGCCTTTGACCGAAGCGCAGAAGGCCGAGCTCAAGGCCTTGGCCGAAATGCCGGAGAGCGAAATCGATTACAGCGACATCCCGCCGCTGGATGATAACTTTTTAAAAAACGCGGTGCGCAATCCGTTTTACCGGCCCACCAAAACCTCCACCACGGTGCGCCTGGATTCGGATGTGCTGGCCTGGCTCAAAAGTCAGGGCAAGGGCTACCAAACCCGCATCAACGCCATTTTGCGTGAGGCCATGCTACGGTCGCTCTAGAAGAGAAGCGTGGGAGTAATACCGTGAAAGACGTTGCATCGCAACAGGATACCGTGATGCTGCTGCACGCGGCGGTGGTGTCGCGGCACGAATTATTTCTGCTAGGGCGGCGGCTCAAGGGAATGGGGTTCGCGGTGCACTGCCCCGGCTATCCCAACCGGCGGCTGAATATGTGGGACTGCGCCGAATATCTGCGGCCGGTTTTCCGGGACATTTGCGACGCGGCCAGCGGGCGCGTCCACCTGGCCGGGCACTCCATGGGCGGGCTGGTGGCGCGGCGGCTCCTGGCCCTGCACCAGCCCCTCAACTTCGGCCGCCTGGTGACCTTTGGGACGCCGCATGGAGGCAGCCCCCTAGCCGACGCGCTGCACCAATACGCCTGGTACCAAAAACTTTTCGGCCCGGCGGGGCAGGATTTGGTCACGGGCCGCCCCCTGGACTGGATCGCTCCCTGGCCGCCGCCCTATGAGATTGGCCTCATCGCCGGAAGCGTGCCCGTCGGCCCCGGCAGCTTCCACCTGCCCCGCCCCAGCGACGGCACCGTCCCCCAGGCCTCGGCCCAGCCGCCCGGCGGCACGGACTACGCCCTGGTGCCCGCCACCCACACCACCATCCCCTTCCTCAAACAAACCGCCCGCCTCACCGCCAATTTCTTCCGCACCGGGCATTTTGCGGGATAGCTCCGCAAAATATTACGACTCAACAGGTTCCCTCCCATCGGCCAACGCCCACACCGCCACGGCAGCGCCGCTTGTCTGAGATCTTTACACGCAAGGCTTGTAATCTCAATTTATTCAAACCTTATCAGGTTCGAATGAGTTCAGGCGAGTTGCGGCGTCGCTGCACGGTCGCCGCTGTTTTGCTAGCCGACACGCAGGTCCAGGGGCGCGCAGCCCCTGGTGCGCGGAGAGTCCAGAGAAGGGCTCGCGTTAGCCCCTCTCTGGCGGGGCTTAAATTCGAACCCGATAGGGTTTGAATAAACTGAGATTGTGCGACAGCGCAAAGATTGGGCAGAGCCCCATACTGATTCCAGAATCTTCGCACGAAGCCACACCAAGAGAAAGGCATGGGCCCCGGCCTTCGCCGGGGTGACGGAAGGGTGTTTCGCTGGTATGCCGGAGAGAGAGCCTCGCCGCAGTAACGAGAGGCGTGTCAATATTCTTCCTCCACTGGACGCTAATTTTATGGTAGAATAGGCAAATTTAGCGTTTTTGGCGAGGGATACTCTCCGGGCATTCACGCCCCGGCCCGCGCCGGTGAGGACTCAGGATGATTGAAGTTGAAACACTATCCGCATTATCGCCAGAGCGGCGGGCGCACATCTTAGCCCGTTCGCAGGACGACTTCAGCGGGGTTATGGCAACCACCGCCGCAATATTGGAACGCCTGAAAGCTGCCCCCGAAGCCGAATTTGCCCATGAATACGGCCCACTGAAACCCGGCTTCACCACCGCCGATATCCCCGTGCCAGCGGAGGAAATCGAGGCCGCGTTTAAAATGGTGCCCGCTGAAGTGACCGAGGCCCTGAAAATCGCGGCGGAGAATATACACAAATTCCACCGCGCCCAACTCGGCCACGCCCTGTGGATGGAGGAATTCAGCCCCGGTCTCCTGGCCGGGCGGCTCACCCGGCCCCTCGACCGCGTGGGCGTGTACATCCCCGGCGGGCGGGCGGCGTACCCGTCCAGCGCGCTGATGAACATTATTCCGGCCAAGGCCGCCGGGGTGGGGCACATCGTGGCCTGCTCCCCGCCTGGGCCGGATTTCAAGGTGCACCCTGAAATCCTGGTGGCCGCCTCCCTGGCCGGGGCCGATTCCATCCACAAGCTGGGCGGGGCCTGGGCTGTGGGGGCTATGGCTTACGGCCTGGGCGGCGTGCCGAGAGTGGACAAAATCGTCGGGCCGGGCAGCGCCTGGGTGACGGCGGCGAAAATGAGCGTCTTCGGCCAGGTGGATATTGACCTCCCCGCCGGGCCCAGCGAAGGTTTCATCATTGCCGAGGGGGAAGCCAACGCCGAGTGGCTGGCCTGGGATTTGCTGTCGCAGTTGGAACACGACCCCATGGCCGCCGCTGTTTTGGTGACCACCAACGCTCGCTTGGCCGCCGAGGTGGCCGCCGTGGTGGCCCGCGAATTGCCGGGCCTGGATCGCCGGGAAATCGTGGAACAATCCCTGCGCAACGGCGCGGCCATTCTGGTGGCTGACAGCCTGGAGCAGGCCTTCGATTTCGCCAATGAATACGCGCCAGAGCATTTGCAACTGATTGTGCCCGACCCCTTGAGCCAGTTGAGCCGCGTGCGCCACGCGGGCTCGGTCTTCCTGGGGCCCCACGCGCCCATAGCGGTGGGGGACTATGCCAGCGGCACCAACCACGTGCTGCCCACGGGCACGGCGGCGCGCATGTTTTCCGGCCTGTCCACGGATTCATTCATGAAAAAAATTACGTTTCAGCACTTGAGCCCCGAGGCCCTGCGGGCCCTGGCTCCCACGGTGACTACCCTGGCCAGGGCCGAAGGCCTGACCGCCCACGCCCGATCCGTAACGGTTCGGTGACTTGACATATACGAAGGAACGACGATGAGCGCTGATATTTTCGATGATACCGACAAAGCCGAAGGCGGCAATTTTATCCGCAACTTCATTGACGAAGACCTGGCCGCAGGGCGCTACACCGGGGTAACCACCCGCTTCCCCCCGGAACCCAACGGCTACCTGCATATCGGCCACGCCAAAAGCATCTGCCTGAATTTCGGCCTGGCCCAGGACTATAACGGCCGCTGCAACCTGCGCTTCGACGACACCAACCCGGTGAAGGAAGACGTGGAATACGTGGATTCCATCCGCGAAGACGTGCGCTGGCTGGGCTTTCAGTGGCAGGAGCCGATTCATTACGCCTCCGACTACTTTGAAAAGCTGTACGAGTGCGCGGAAGTTCTTATCCAGAAAGGGCTGGCCTATGTGGATGATTTGACCGCCGAGGAAGTGCGCGAATATCGCGGCACCCTCACCGAGCCGGGCAAAAACAGCCCCTGGCGCGACCGGGGCGTTGAGGAAAATTTAGACCTTTTCCGCAGGATGCGGGCCGGGGAGTTCGCCGACGGGGCCAAATCCCTGCGGGCCAAAATCGACATGGCCTCGCCCAACATCAACATGCGCGACCCGGCCCTCTACCGCATCCGCAAAGCCTCGCACCACCGCACCGGCGACCAGTGGGTCATTTACCCCATGTATGACTACACGCACTGCGTGTCCGACGCCATCGAGGGCATGTCCCATTCCATCTGCACCCTGGAATTTGAAGACCACCGACCGCTCTACGACTGGGTATTGGAGGCCCTGGACTGGCCCGCCCCCCGGCCCCGGCAGATTGAGTTCGCCCGGCTGAACCTGGAATACACGGTGATGAGCAAGCGCAAACTGCTGCAACTGGTGAAGGAGAACTTCGTGGACGGCTGGGACGACCCGCGCCTCCCCACCGTGGCCGCCCTGCGCCGCCGGGGTTTTACCCCGGAATCGTTGCGGCTGTTCGCCTCGCGCATCGGCGTGGCCAAGCGCGACAGCTGGATTGAGTATTACTGGCTGGAAAAATCCGTGAGGGACGATTTGAACCCCCAGACCCCCCGCGTTATGGCCGTGCTGAAACCGTTGAAAGTGGTCATTGAAAATTTCCCGGAAGGCGAGACCCGCGAATTTTCCGGCCCCCTGTTCCCGGACGAGCCCGACAAAATGCCCTTCCGCAAATTAGTCATGGAACGGGAAATTTTTATCGACGAAGACGATTTCATGCTCGACCCGCCCAAGAAATTTTACCGCCTGGGGCCTGGCCGGGAAGTTCTCTTGCGCTGGGGTTTCTATATCCATTGCCACGAGGTGGTCAAGGACGCGGAGGGCCGGGCGACAGAACTGCGCTGCACCTACAGCGAGGAGCCGCGCGGCTTTGGGGCCGGTTCCGGCGGGCAGCCCGCGGTTATCCACTGGGTGCCGGGGAAGGCCTCCATCCCGGCTCATGTGCGGCTCTATGACCGGCTCTTCAAAGTGCCGCGGCCCAAAGGCGATCTGGGTAAGGAACTGAACCCGGAATCCCTGGTGGACTGCCCCGGGGCCCGGCTGGAACCCTATCTGGCGGAAGCCCAGGCCGGGCAGCGCTTCCAGTTCGAGCGGCTGGGCTATTTCATTGCCGACGAGCCGCTGCACAGCCGGGAGACCCCCACCTTCAACCGCATCGTCACCTTACGGGATAAACGCTCGTGAACGACAACCGCTACGGCATAGACTACCTCCTTGACCTTTTGGTCAAGAACGGGCTTATCGGCCTGAGCCAGGCCGGGGAAATCAAGCGCGCCTACCAGGCGGCCCTGGGCCCGGCGGGCCGCCCGGTGCGCACCAAGGAAGGCCCGAGTTCGGCCCTCGACCCGCTGAACTACTTGGTGAGCCTGAATCTCATGCTCCCCGGCGACAACACCCTGGGCCGCACTGTGGATGACGACATCCTGGCCCGCGTCATGGCCCACGCCGCCGGGCTGCCCTACCGCCGGGTGGAGCAGCGCGACCTGGATTTGGAACTGGTCACGGGCATTTTGCCGCAGTCCTTCGCCCTCAGGCACATGGTCATGCCCCTGGGGCTGGAAAACGGCCAGCTGATGGTGGGCGTGCGCCACCCCTTCTGCCAACAGATTATGGAAGACGTGCGCCGGGTGGCCGACCAGCCCACGCAGATGGTCATCGTGCCCACGCCCATGCTGCGCAAGCTTATCAGCGAGGTCTACAACTTTCGCGGCTCGGTGGTCGGCGCGGAGGGGCAG
>JAITVE010000129.1 GCA_031285975.1 Candidatus Adiutrix sp.
CCCGGCCGACGGCTGAAGTCAAGCGCGCGATCAAACAGATTCTGGGTTTCAAGGCCATCTGGTTTTTGGGCATTTTCCATGGCCTGTCCTATGGCTCGCTGAACAACCTGGGCAACTGGCTGCCCTCCATGCTGGCGGATTTGGACGGCGGCCAGGCGGCGGACTGGGCCGGGGCCGCCGTGGCCGTGCTGCTCCTGGGCGCCTTTGGCCGGGCCTTCGGCGGCCGCCTTCTCGGCTGGTGGAGCCGGGGGCGGGGGGTGACCCTGGCCGTGCTGGCGATTCTTATCCTCTACCTTATCATGGGCCTGGCCGGGCAGAAATACGCCCTTTTGGGCGGGGCCATGCTGATGGCCCTGGCTTGCGGCTCTACCTACGGCGGGGTGTTCACCCTCAGCGCCTCAGCCGGGGCGGCCTACGCGGCCACAGCCATGGGGGTGATGAACACCATCGGCAACCTGGTCAACGTGGGGCTGACCCTGGTGTTCGGCTATGTGCGGCAGTATACCGGCGAATTCAGCCTGAGCCTGATAGCCGTCAGCGTATTGGGGATGGTTTGCTGGCTGGCCGGGCGCAAGCTGATACTTGAGATGGATGAGCGGAGCCGCCCATGAGCCGGGTTAGCGCGGTGATTTTAGCCGCCGGGAAGGCCATGCGGGCCGGGGGGCCGAAAGTGGCCTGGCCAGTGGAGGGCCTCCCCTCGGTGCGCCGGGTGGCGGAAGCGGCCCTGGGGGCCCGAGCCGTCACCGAAGTGCTGGCCGTCACCGGGGCCTGGGAGGCCGAAGTGCGGGAGGCTTTGCGCGGGCTGGCCGTGAAAATCGTGCCCAACCCGGACTACGCCGCCGGGCAGTCCGCCAGCTTGGCCGCCGCGCTCCGGGCCGTGGAGCCGGGGGCCGGGGCCGCGCTGTTCCTTTTGGCTGACCAGCCCTTTATCACTTCGCAAATTATCGGCGATCTGGTACAATTTGCCAGAAACAGCTCCGCCACCATCGTCGCGCCCCTGTGCCGGGGTCGGCGGCGCAACCCGGCCCTTTTCAAGCTGCCCCGCTGGCGGGACGCTCTGCTGCAAGCCGGGGGCGACCGGGGCGGGCGCGGCCTCATCGAGGCCCACCCCGAGGAGTTGGCCCTCTGCCCCTTTGACGACGCTTTCGAACGCTGTTTTCTCGATTTCGACACTCCCGCCGAGTATGAGAGGATGCTCCATGCCCCCGCGCAACACCCTGATAATCATTAAAGGAGCCGGCGATATCGCCACCGGTGTGGCCCACCGCCTCCACCGCTGCGGCTATGCGCTGCTGATGCTGGAGTTGGAGCGGCCCACGGCCATCCGCCGCACTGTGGCCTTCAGCCAGGCTATGTATGACGGCCAGGCCACGGTGGAGGGCATAACCGCCGAGCGGGCCAGCCTGGACACTTTCCGCCAGGTTGTGGCCGAGGGCCGGGTGCCTGTGGTGACCGGGGCCGAGACGGAGCGGCTGGAGGCCCTGGCCCCGGCGGCCTTCGTGGAAGCCACCCTTTCGAAAAAGAACACCGGCCTCACCCGCCGGGCGGGCCGCACAACCCTGGCCCTGGGCCCCGGTTACGTGGCCGGGCAGGACGCGGACGCGGTGGTGGAGACCAACCGGGGCCACTTCCTGGGCCGCCTGATTCTGGAAGGCACCGCCGAAGCCAACACCGGGCAGCCGGGCCTCATCGGCGGTTACGACCGGGAACGGTTATTGCTCGCCCCCGCCGCCGGGGAAGCGGCGTTCACGGCGCAGATAGGGCAGGCCGTCACTGCGGGCGAGACCCTGGGGCGGGTGGGGGACGCGCCCATCACGGCGGCCATTGGCGGCGTGCTGCGGGGGGCCCTCCAAAACGGCCTCACCGTGCCGCAAAATTTCAAAATCGGCGACATCGACCCCCGCCCCGAAGCCGGGGCCTTCATCCACACCCCCTCCGACAAAGCCAGAGCCGTAGCCGGAGGGGTGCTGGAAGGGCTTTTATACTTCGGTGTTACACCGTAAAGGGTGGCAGTGTGGAGCCCGCCGTCTCCCGTTGCACCCTACATACCGCCCCGCCGTCACCCCGGCGAAGGCCGGGGCTCATGCTTTTCTCTTTGTGCCGCTGACCAAGCTGATTATCGCCTTCGCCCTTTGTCAGCCCACAGCGTCATTCCTGCGGAGGCAGGAATCCATTTTCATTGGAGCCGCTATTTACCGATACGTTTGTTCCTCTGAGTCTTAAGAGCGAGAGAGCAGCCTGGCATTATGAATCACGAGCTCATCAAAAAGGTGGAAATACTGGCCGACGCGGCTAAATATGACGTGTCCTGCTCCTCCAGCGGGGTCAGCCGCACGAACAAGGGCGGGCTCGGCAACGCCGCCGGGTGGGGCATTTGCCACACCTACACGGCGGACGGGCGTTGCGTGTCCCTTTTGAAAACCTTGATGAGCAACTATTGCCTCTACGACTGCGCCTACTGCGTTAACCGCCGCTCCAACGACATCCCCCGCGCCAGCTTCACCAGCCGGGAACTGGCCGAACTGACCATCGAATTTTACCGCCGCAACTACATCGAGGGCCTCTTCCTCAGTTCCGGGGTGCTGAAAAACCCCGACCACACCATGGAACTGATGATCGGCGTGCTGAAAGATTTGCGCCAGGTTCACCGCTTCAACGGCTACATCCACCTCAAAACCATCCCCGGGGCCAGCCGGGAACTGGTGCGCCAGGCCGGGCTCCACGCCGACCGCCTGAGCGTCAACATCGAAATCCCCACGGAAATCAATCTCAAAAAGCTGGCCCCGGAAAAAGACCACCAGAGCGTCTACCGCCCCATGAACCAAATCCGCGAAGGCATTTTGGAAAACCGGGAAGACCGCCGAAAATACCGCTCCGCGCCCCGCTTTGTCCCCGCCGGGCAGAGCACCCAGGTCATCATCGGCGCCTCCGGCGAAAGCGACCGCGACATTCTCAGCCTCTCCGCCGGGCTCTACAGCCGCTCGGAACTCAAGCGCGTCTACTATTCCGGCTTCGTCCCCGTCAACGCCTACGACCCGCGCCTGCCGCGCCTGAAAGCCGCGCCCCTGGTGCGGGAAAACCGCCTCTACCAGGCCGATTGGCTCCTGCGCTTTTACGGCTTCGAGGCCTCGGAAATCACCGACGGCCCCACCCCCGACCTCGACCTGGAAATGGATCCCAAACTGGCCTGGGCCATCCGCCATCCCGAGTGGTTCCCCGTGGACGTGAACCGCGACGACTACCAGCGCATCCTGCGCGTGCCCGGCCTGGGGGTGCGCTCGGCCAGGCTCATCGTCATGGCCCGGCGGCGCGGAACGCTGCGGCCCGAGCACCTGGCCAAAATGGGCGTGATAATGAAACGGGCCTCCTTTTTCATCACCTGCGGCCGCCCGAGCCTCAGCACCATAGGCGACCTCGGCCCCGAGCACGTCCGCCGCCTGGTGCTGGGCAAAAAAAAGAGCAAAACCGACCCCCGCCAGCTCTTATTGCCCTTTCCCGAATAAAAAAAGATATGCTATAATCCCCTCGTTCCATACATAACGCCCGGCCCGCAGCGGCCCAGCCATTACAAAGGATACCTACTATGTTTACGAAACTTGACGAGGCCAAAAAATTCATCGCCGACAACGGCATCAAAATGGTCGATTTCATGATGATCGACTTAAACGGCCGCTGGCGGCACCTGACCATCCCGGCGGGCCGCCTGACGGAGCACACCCTGAAGCACGGCATCGGCTTTGACGGCTCCAACTACGGCTTCGCGCCCGTGGAAAAGAGCGACATGGTCTTCGTGCCCGACCTGGGCAGCGCCTATGTCGATGAATTCGCCGAGGTGCCCACCCTGGCCATGATCGGCGAGGTGTTCGTCATTGACCTGCCGGAAAACCGCCGTTTCGACCAGGACCCGCGCAACGTGGCCTACCACGCCCAGGAATTTATGCGCAAAACCGGCCTGGCCGACGAAATGCGCATTGGCCCGGAGTTTGAGTTCCACGTCTTCGACCACGTGAGCTACGCGGTGCAGCCCAACGGCTCCAAATACCGCGTCGATACCAGCCAGGCCGAGTGGAACACTGGCGACGAAGGCCGCAACCTGGGCTACAAAATGGCCCGCAAAAGCGGCTACCACATGGCCCCGCCCCTGGATATTTTGAGCGGCTTCCGCTCCCGCGTGACCATGCTCATGGAAAAGCAGGGCATCGCCGTGAAATATCATCACCACGAAGTCGGCGGCCCCGGCCAGTTGGAAATCGAGGTGGAATTCGGCGGCCTCCTGGAAATGGCCGACAAGACCATGATGACCAAGTACCTGATAAAGAACACCGCCGTCGCGGAAAACAAAACCGCCACCTTCATGCCCAAGCCGATTTTCGCCGAAGCGGGCAACGGCCTCCATGTGCACATGCACCTGTTCAAGGACGGGCAGCCCCTTTTCTACGATGCCGACGGTTACTCCCAGCTCAGCGAAACGGCCCTGCACTTCATCGGCGGACTCCTGACCCACGCCCGCGCCCTCTGCGCCTTCACCAACCCCAGCACCAACTCCTACAAGCGGCTGGTGCCCGGCTATGAAGCCCCGGTGACCATCGGCTACGCCACCTCCAACCGCAGCAGCGTCATCCGCATCCCGGCCTACGCCAAGGCCCCCCAGGATAAGCGTTTCGAACTGCGCTCCCCGGACGGCACCTGCAACCCCTACTATGCCTACGCCGCCATCCTCATGGCCGGGCTCGACGGCGTGCAGAAAAAAATCGACCCCCACAAAGAAGGTTTCGGCCCCTACGACTTCAACCTCTACAACCTCACGCCCGAGGAGCAAAAGAAAATCCGCCAGCTTCCCCGCTCCCTCGACGAAGCCCTGGACGCCCTCATCGCCGACCACGGCTTCCTCACCGCCGGCAATGTCTTTCCCCAGCGCCTCATCGACCTCTGGATAGCCAACAAGCGCGCCGAAGCCGCCCGCTACAACCAGTTGCCGCAGCCCGTGGAATTCGAAATGTATTACGACCTGTAATGAGAAGCTTCGCGGCGAAGATTCTGGATTAGCATGGGGACAGTGTCCCCTTGACCCCTTCTGAAAGGCGGAGGAACCGCCTTTCAGATTGCTTCGCATGAAGAGCGGTGTCGGTTTGGGGGTGATCGGCGCCGCAGGTAACACGCAGCCGCTCGCGCCTGGCAGCGGCTTTGTCGCGTGGGGTTAAATTGCGAATTGCTCTTTGGTGAGGCCCAGCTTTTTGAGGCGGTAGGCCAGGCGTTGGCGGGAAACGCCCAGGCGGCGGGCGGCTTCAGTGATGGAGCCTCGGGCGGCTATCATGGTGGCCATAATTTCATCGCGGCCCGGCTTGAAAAGGCCGATGGAGTCCAGGGGCGCGGACGGGCTCGGCAGGGGGGTCGCCAGGGCCGGGCGGGGCGGCTGGAAGGCGGCGCCGCCGGGGGCTGACGGCTCCGGGGAAGCGATGATCAGGTGGCGGAAATAGTGGGGCAGGTGGGAGACGTCGATCATGCCGTTGTCCGGGATGATGTTCAGGGCGCCCTCAATGACGTTTTCCAGTTCGCGCACATTGCCCGGCCAGTGGTGGTGCTTGAGGATCAGCATGGCTTCGCCGGTGAGGCCGCTGGTCTTTTTTTTCAGGATGGCGGTGTGCTTGTTGATGAAAAATGATATCAGGCCCGGCAAGTCCGTCATCCGCTCTCGCAGCGGCGGGATGTTGATGATGACCACCCCCAGGCGGTAAAACAGGTCGGCCCGCACCCGCCCGGCCTGCACGGCCTCCAGCGGTTCGCCGGAAAACGAACTGATGATGCGGATATCCAAATCCTTTTCCTCCATGGCCCCCACCCGGCGCACCCGGCGCTCCTGAATCACCCGCAACAGTTTGGGCTGCAAATCCAGCGGCATGGAATCCACTTCGTCTAAATAGATGGTGCCGCCCTGGGCCTGTTCGAAGAGGCCGGGGCTGTTCTGCGCTCCGGTGAAGGCTCCCTTGACCGAGCCGAAGAGCATCCCCTCCAACAAGGTTGAGGGGATGGCCGAGCAGTTTATGGCCACGTAGGGCTGGTTCACGCGGTGGGAATGGTCGTGAAGCTGGCGGGCCAGGAGTTCTTTGCCCGAGCCGGTTTCGCCGTAAATCAGGACGCTGGACGGGCTGTCCGCCGCCGACAGGGCCGCGTCGATGGACTGGCGGAAGGCCGGGGAACTGCCCACGAGGTTGCTGAACAGGATGGAGTTGCGGGCAATGCGGCTGCCCTCGCCCGCTTCCGGCTCCCGGTCTGCGGGGGTCACCAGGCAGATGCAGCCGCTCACCCGGCCGTTTTTGGAAAGCGGCAGCACGGTGTGGATAGAATTGACCACCCGGCCATGCACGGTTTCATACATTTCAAAAAGGTCGAACACCGGCTGGCCGGTGCGGAGGGCCGTGAGGATGGGGCTGTTGAGCGGCGAGGGCACGTAGAGCTCGGTGACGTGGCGGCCGATGATCCACTCGCGGGACAGGCCGTCTATCTGGCTCTGAGTTTCGTTGCAATAGACGATCACCCCCTGCGCGTCGGAAATCAGGATGCCGGAGGGCAGGCTGTCCAGGGCCTCGCGGAGGTCGAGTTCGGGAATTTCCTGGGGCGGAAGCTTGGTCATGGCTGCACCTCATGGGGGAAAATATGTGGCCGCCCGCACTCAGCCGAACTGCTGGCCCGGCGCTGGAGCTGTGGCGGCGTAAGGCCCCCTTCGGGGCACGCAAAACGCGCAAAAAATTTACATGATTTTTGCATTTTTCATCGCCGAAAGCAATCACTATCGCACTATAATTTATAACATATTGAAAATATTAATATTTTTATACAGGCGCATTTTGGCTCTGAAATTGCTCTATACATCGGCGCAACAGTAGATTTCAACAACAATGCTATGTACCAAACCGCCGGACGCCCCCCAGGGGGCCCGCTTCCGGCGCAGCGTCAATAAGCCGCCTCGCGCGCGTGCAGCACAAGGAGTGTATATGTTCGACCACGGAGTTTTGCAGATTCATGAGGCCACCATGCGGGTTCTGGCCAAAAAAGGCATGGTCTTCCACCGTCCCGAGGCCGTGGAACTGGCCAAAAAGCACGGCCTGAAAACTGAGGGCGAGACTGTTTATTTTACGGAAAAACAGTTGATGGGCCTCATCAGCCTGGCCCCCTCCCGCTTCACCCTGAGCGGGCCCAACCCCGAGAAAGCCGTGCTGGTGGGCAGCCGCGAGACGCACCACATCCCCGGCGGCGCCTCCCAGTTTTTCCTGGAAGCGGACGGCCAGCTGCGCGACGCGGAGATGCGTGACTATGTGCGGCTGACCCGGCTGTTCCACAGCGCGCCGGAAATTCCCATCATGGCGGGCATGGTCGTCCAGCCCAGCGACGTGAAGCCCGAGGACACTTTGGGCCAGGTGCTCTATCAGCTTTTCCAGTTGACGGACAAGCCCTTCCTCAGTGCGGCGGGCAATGAGCGCACCACCCGCCTGGCCCTGGAAATGACGGCCATCGCCAACGGCGGCTGGGGGGAAATGGAAAAATGCCCCCGCATTATGGTGGTGGCCAACCCCCTCTCCCCCTTGAAAATGGATCACCACGCCACCTATTTTCTCATGGAGATCGCCCGGCGGGGCCAGGCCATCTGCGTGGCCCCCTGCGCCATGGCGGGCACCACCGCGCCCATGACCCTGGCCGGGGCCTTTGTGCAGACCAACGCCGAAACCCTGGCGGGCATTGCCCTGGCCCAGATGGTGCGGCCCGGCGCACCGGCGGTTTACGGCTTCCTCACCACGGCCAGCGACCTGAAAACCGGCAGCATTGCCTGCGGCGCGCCGGAGCAGGCCTTGAGCGCCATCTGGGGCGGCAAGCTGGCCCAGTTCTACAAGCTGCCCTGCCGTTTGGGCGGCGGCGGCCTCACCGACGCGGACGTGAACGGCGTGCAGAGCGCCTATGAAGCCTTCATGAACCTCAACGCCGCCGCCCAGGCCGGGAGCAGCATTTCCTTCCAGTCCGCAGGCGTGCTGGGGGCCTTCAACGCCATGAACATGGAAAAGGCCGTCACCGACCTGGAAATCATCGGCATGGTCAACCGCATTAAAAAGGACATCGTGATTTCCCCGGAAACCCTGGCCGAGGACGTTATCGACAAGGTCGCGCCGGACGGGCAGTATCTCACCCAGCCCCACACCGTCAAAAATTGCCGCAAGGAACTGTACCTGCCCCACATCGCCTATCGCGGCCCCATGGCCCGCAGCGGCCAGGCGGAGCTGGAGCGCAAGCGTATTTTGGACGAAGCGGCCCGCCGCGAAGCGGCCTACGCCGGGCCGCAGGTCTCCCCCGACATGGTGAAGGACATGAAAGCTTTCCTGGCCAAGGAAGGCATTGAACCCAAAGCCGTTTGATTGTTGGGGCCGGAGCGTTTTTCAGGTGTGCATTTGAAAAACGCTCCACGTGTTTGTGTATTTTATTACTGTATATATGGACAGTTACGTAGTAAAATACGGCTAGAGGTGAACATTATGAAGATAGTCGGTGAAAGCCGTCCTATTCACGACGCTTGGGGCAAGGTGGCCGGGAGCACGCAATATGCCGGTGATATGGCGCTGCCCGGTATGCTCCACGCGGCCCTGGTCACCAGCACGGTTCCCCACGGGCTGGTGACCAGGGTGGACGCGAGCCGCGCCCTGGCCCGGCCCGGCGTGGCGGCGGTGCTGGACTGCTTCGGCGGGCACGGGCAGCCTTTTTGCCGCTACCGGAGCGTTAAGGGGCAAAAAGTGCTGGATCAGGAACAGGTTTTCAACCGCCACGTGCGCTTTGTGGGCGACCGGGTGGCCTGTGTGCTGGCCGACGACCCGGAGACCGCCCGCGTGGCCGCCCAATTGGTGACGGTGGAGTATGTGGAATATCCCTTCTCCCTGTCCCCGGCGGAGACCCTGGCCGGGGCCATCGACTCGGTGCACCCGGAGGGCGCGGTTTACGGCGGCATTGAACTGGAAGTGGGGCGGCCCGAGGCCAAAAACGAGGCCGACATAACCGTCCGCACCGTCAGCGAACCGGCCCGCATCGACCACATGGCCCTGGAGCCCCACGCCTGCCTGGCCTCCTACGACAAGGGTTTGGGCGAGTTGACCATCTGGACTCCCTGCCAGTCGGTGCACGGGGTGCGCACGGTGGTGGCCGACATTTTCGGCCTGGCCTACCACCGGGTGCGGGTCATCAAAACCACCATGGGCGGCTCCTTCGGCGGCAAGCAGGAATGGGTTTTGGAGCCGGTGGCGGCGGCGGCGGCCCTGGCCGTGAAGCGGCCCGTGAAGCTGGTCTTCAGCCGTGAGGAAGTGTTCACTTCCACCGTCAGCCGCGCCCCCATTCGCTTTGTGCTGGAAAGCGCTTTTAAAAAAGACGGCCAGTTGCAAAGCGTGACCCTGGACAACACCCTGGATGCCGGGGCCTATCTCGGCAATTCGCTGGATTACTGCCACGCCATTTCCAAAAAACTTTTCCGCTGCTACAAATATCCCCACTTAAAATACAGCGCCAGGGCGGTCATCACCAACACCCCCGTCTCCGGGGCCTTCCGGGGCTGGAGCAGCCCCGAATCGGCCATCGCCCTGGAACACAACCTCAACCAGGCGGCCAGGCAATTGAACATCGACCCCCTGGAACTGCGCCTGAAAAACGTGGCCCAGCCCGGTGACCGGGATATTTCTCTCAATCTGGATTTGGGGGATTTCCGTTTGGCCGAGTGCCTCACCCAGGGGCGGGAGCGTTTCGGCTGGGCGGAACGCAAAGAGCGGGCTGAGCGCCATAATCAAACCGGCGGCCGCTACCGGCGGGGGCTGGGGGTGGCCTGCGGCGGGCACCTTAACGGGTATTTCCCAAAAATCAATGATTTCGCCGAAGCCGGGC
>JAITVE010000159.1 GCA_031285975.1 Candidatus Adiutrix sp.
GGATAACTCCATCGACGAGGCCATGGCCGGCTACTGCGACCGGATCGAGGTGATCATCACCCCGGCCGGCACCGTGCGCGTCAAGGACAACGGGCGCGGCATCCCGGTGGATATCCACCCCACGGAAAAGGTGCCCGGCGTGCAGGTGGTCATGACCAAGCTCCACGCGGGCGGCAAGTTCGACAAGAAGACCTACCAGGTCTCGGGCGGCCTCCACGGGGTGGGCGTTTCGGTGGTCAACGCGCTTTCGGAATTTTTGGAAGTGGAAATCAAGCGCGACGGCCAGCGGTATCACCAGCGTTACGAGCGCGGCGCGCCGGTGACCAAGCTGGAAAAGCGGGACGCGGTGAAAAAAAGCGGAACCATGGTTCACTTTAAGCCAGACCCCGAAATTTTTGAGACCACGGAATTCGATTTCAGCATCCTGGCCCGCCGCCTGCGGGAACTGGCTTTCCTCAACAAGGGGCTCTACATCTCCATCCGCGACGAGCGCACGGACGAGTTCCAGGAATTCCATTACAAGGGCGGCATCATCGAATTCGTCCAGTACATGAACCGCCAGAAGACCCCGCTCCACGACAAGCCCATCTACCTGGAAGGGCAGAACGACAACATCGTGGTGGAGGTGGCCTTCCAGTATAACGACAGCTACACCGAGCAGGTGCTGTCCTTCGCCAACAACATCAACACCGTGGAGGGCGGCACCCACCTCTCCGGCTTCAAGGCGGCTTTGACCCGCGCCGTGAACCAGTACCTGGCCTCGGCCAATTTGCCGAAAAACCTCAAAATCACCGGGCTGGACGGCGACGACATCCGCGAGGGCCTGGCGGCGGTCATTTCCATCCGCATTCCCGAGCCCCAGTTCGAGGGCCAGACCAAAGGGAAGCTGGGCAACGCCGTGGTCAAGGGTTTAGTGGACACCCTGGTCTACGAGCGGCTTTCCACCTTTTTTGAGGAAAACCCGGGGGTGGCCAAAAAAATCGTCACCAAGGTGGTGGACGCGGCCCGGGCCCGTGAAGCGGCCCGCCGGGCCCGCGAAATCGCCCGCTCCAAGGGGGCCCTCTCCGGCCACTCCCTGTCGGGCAAGCTGGCCGACTGCCAGGAAAAAGCCCCGGAAAAATGCGAACTTTACCTGGTGGAGGGCGACTCGGCCGGGGGCAGCGCCAAGCAGGGCCGCGACCGGAAGTTCCAGGCCATCCTGCCGTTGCGCGGCAAAATATTGAACGTGGAGCGGGCCCGTTTCGACCGCATGGTCAGCTCCAACGAAATCCGCAACATCATCACCGCCCTGGGCACCGGCATCGGCCCAGCCGGGGCGGCTGACGTGAAGATGGACAACCTGCGCTACCACAAGGTGGTCATCATGACCGACGCCGACGTGGACGGCGCCCACATCCGCACCCTCCTGCTGACCTTCTTCTACCGCCAGATGCCGGAACTGATTGAGCGCGGGCACCTTTTCATCGCCCAGCCGCCCCTCTACGGCATCACCAGCGGCAAGAAGGAAATTTATATTAAAGACGAAGCCGAAATGCGCCGCTTCACCATGAACCGCTACCTGGAAGAGCGCGTGCTCACCGACCAGGGCGGCAACACCCTCAAGGGCGAGGCCTTGGAGGACTTCATCGGCTCCCTGGCCGCTTTCCGCGACCAGATTAACCACCTGGGCCGCCGGGGCTTTTCGCCCCTCATCTGGCCGCAGTTGTTCTCAGCCCTCACCAGCGACGAGGCCGGTTTCATCAGCCGGGAATGGACGCTGCGCCTGGCGGACAAGCTCAAAGCCGCGGGCCTGGACGTGGAAGGGCCGGACTTCCCCGTGGCCTCGGAAGCCCTTGCCCCTGCGTCCGAAAACGGCGACAGTGAGAACAACGAAAGCGAAGACGAAGACCGTCACCTGGAAGACCAGGGCTACAAGCTCACCGTGGTTTCCGTGCACAACAAGCACAAACGGCTGACCCTCAACCGTGACCTCTTGGCGGGCGAGCCCTTCAAAAAACTCTTCGGCCTGCGCCGCAAAATCGACAGCCTGGCCGTGCTGCCCTACACCATCACCCAGAAGGAAAAGAGCTACCGCATCGACAGCGAGGACGGCCTCATCAGCGACGTGGAAACCGCTGGGCAGAAAGGCTTGCGCGTTCAGCGGTACAAAGGCTTGGGCGAAATGAACCCCGGCCAGTTGTGGGAGACGACCATGGATCCCGAACGCCGCACCTTCCTGCAGGTCAAGGTTTCGGACGCCATGGAAGCGGACGACATCTTCACCATCCTCATGGGTGACAAGGTGGAGCCGCGCCGCGACTTCATTGAGGAAAATGCCCTGAACGTGCGCGAACTCGACGTGTAAGGTTCGCCCCATGCCCTGCGCCGTTTTCAATCAGGTGAGTAAGAGCTTCAGGGGCCGCGCGGCCCTGGAAAACCTGTCCTTTGAACTGAAAGCGGGCGGGCGTTACGGCCTCATCGGCCCCAACGGCGCGGGCAAAAGCACCCTCCTGCGCCTCATGGCCGGAACCCTGCGGCCGGACGCGGGCACGGTGACCGTGGGCGGCCTCCCGCCCTGGCGGGAACCGGCCAAGGCGCGGGCAAATATGGGCATCCTCCCCGAGGGTGCGCCCCTTCTGGGCGATTTGACCGTGGCCGAGCACCTGGCCCTGGCCGCCCGCCTGCGGGGGCTCCCTGAGGCTGAGTTCAAACAAGAAGCCGAGCGCCTGGCCGAGGCCCTGAGCCTCACCGCTTTTTACACGCGCCCGGCAGGCCTCCTCTCCCTGGGCCAGCGGCGGCGGGCCGCCCTGGCCTCGGCCCTGCTTGGGCACCCTGATTTCCTCATTCTCGACGAACCCACCGGCGGCCTTGACCCCGAGGAAAGCGCCCGTCTGCTGGCCCTTCTGGCCGGTTTGCCTCAGTCCGCCACCCTTCTGGTTTCCAGCCACATTTTGTCGGAAATATCCGCGTTGGCCAGTGAAGTGCTGGTGCTGGCCCGTGGCCGCTTGGCCGCCTTCGGCCCCTGGAACCGTTCTGCCGCCGGAGCCGCCGCCAGCGAGGCCGAGCTGCGCCAGCAGTATTTTACGCTTTTGGGGGCGGCTTCATGAAAAACCCCACCTTGATTTTGGCCCGCACGGAGTTGCGGAATTTTTGGGGCGGGGCCGCCGCCGGGGTGACCCTTTTGGTGTTCCTGGGCTTCCTGGGCTTTTTTTTCTACAACAGCGTGGTTGTTTATGTGGCCGAGAGCCTCAGCGCCGCCGCCCGGGGCCGCAGCCTGCACGCCTCCCCGGCCCTCTTTTCCCAGGGGTTGAGCAACATCCCCCTGGCCCTCATGCTGGTGGCCCCCCTGGTCACCATGCGCGCCCTCAGCCCCCACCGGCGCGGGGGCGGGCTGGACTATTTCCAAACCCTGCCGCTGGGCGGCGGCACCCTGGTGCTCGGCCAATACCTGGCGGCGGTAGCCAGCCTGGCCTTTTTGAGCCTTTTGGGTCTGGTGCCCTTCGCCTGCCTGCTGGGGGCCGGGGTGGGCCGACCGGCCCTGCTGCTCACCGCCCTTGTTGGGCTTTGGGCCCTGTCGTCGGCCTTCGCGGCGGTGGGCGTCCTGGGCTCGGCCATGTTCCCCAGCCCCGCCGGGGCCGGGCTGGGCACCTTGGGGATGCTGGGCCTCATGTGGATGCTGGGCTGGGCCCGCCCCTATACCGACAGCGACCTGGGGCTGGTTGACCTGTGGCTCAACCTGGCCTTCGCCCCCCGCTTCACCCGCTTCACCCTGGGGCTGGTGGACGCGGGCGACCTGGTGTTCTTCCTGGCCCTCACCCTGCTGGCCCTGTTGAACGCCCGCCTTTTTTTGCGCGCGCGCGGACTGAGCGGCGCGGAATGAAACGCGGCAAGCTGTGGCGGAACCTGACCTTCCTGTCGCTGGGGCTGGCCCTGATGGGCTACCTGACCGCGCCGAATTTCCTGGGCCTGGCAGTGTTCCCCCTGGCCGCCGCGCCCGTTTTCGCCGCGCTGACCGGGCGGGCCCGCTGGCAAGCGGATTGGGCCGCCCTGCGCTCCCCTGCGGGCCGTTCCCGGCTGACTGTGCTCGGCGCGGGCCTGGCCAGTGTGCTGTTCCTGTTGGCGGCGGCCTCCGGCAGCTTTTGGCCGCGCCTGGATTTCAGCCAGGGCCGCGTTCAGGCCCGGCCCCCCGCCACCCTGGCCCTTCTGGCCCGGCTGGAGCAGCCCGTGAGCGTCACCGTTCACATCGGCCCGCAAGATTCCCGAAGCCCCCGCATCCGCGAACTGATGGCCCAATACGTCCAGGCCGCCGGAGGCCGCCTGACGGTAACGTATGTCAATCCCCAGACCGACGCGGCCCAGGGCGAGCTCGGCCCGCGCCTGGTGACCCCTGACACCGCCGAAATCATTGCCTAAAATTTTCGGGAAAACATTTCCCCCGTCAGCCGCGAAGCTTTGGACGGAGCCCTGGGCCGCCTGCTGCACCCCCGCTAC
>JAITVE010000169.1 GCA_031285975.1 Candidatus Adiutrix sp.
AGGAACTCTACCTCCGGGCCAACAAGCACCTGGGCGAAGACCCCGAGTTCGCCGATCGGGCCCGGGCCCGGGTGGTCGCCCTCCAGGGTGGCGACGAGGCGACCTTGGCCATCTGGCGCCAACTGATCGACATCTCGACCGATGGCTTCGCCGCCACCTACACCCGACTCGGCGTCCTGTTGACCAAGGACGACGTGGCCGGTGAGTCGAGCTACAACCACCTGCTGGCTGGGATCTGCGACGACCTGGAATCCCGCGGGATCGCCACCATGGACGCCGGGGCCCTGGTGCCTGACGAGTTGGTGGTGCGTCTGGTGGGCGATCGCCTCGGCCAGGCCGACGCGGCCAAAGGCGCGCTTCTGGACGGCTTCCCCCGCACGGTGGCCCAGGCCGACGCGCTGGCCAGCTATCTGGCTGATAAGGGCCGTGCGGTGGACGCTTGCGTCTGCCTGAACGTGCCCGACGCGGCACTCCTCTCCCGGCTTTCCGGGCGGCGCATGTGCCGGGACTGCGGCCGCGGCTTCCATATGGAATTTTCTCCTCCGCCGTTGGACGGCAAGTGCCCCTGCGGCGGCGAGGTCTACCAACGGGACGACGACCGGGAAGAGACTATTCTCAACCGGCTGAAAGTGTATCACGAACAGACCAGCCCCCTGGTGGAATGGTATGGCCAGCGCGGGCTCCTGCGCAGCATTGACGGCCAGGGCCCGGTGGAAGAAATCCAGGCGCGGATTTTTGCCGCTCTTGAAAAGAAGTAACAGCCCCTTCCCGGAGGGTGGCGGATATACGGCGGCAATCTGGTTTTTGGAATGCCGATCTTGAGATAAGGATGAATATCATGAAAGTCCGTTCTTCAGTTAAAAAAATGTGCATGAAGTGCAAAATAATTCGTCGTTTCGGCCAGGTCCGGGTCATCTGCCAGAACCCCAAGCACAAACAGCGCCAGGGCTGACCCTTGCGCTCCAGGCGGTTTTCGAAATTCGGAACCGTGCGGGTTTTCAGGCAGTGAAACATCATGGGCGGCGCTATGGACAGCCGCCCGATACTAAATGACAATCGCAACATCCAGGAGGATTTGACAGGTGCCCAGGATCTCCGGCATTGACTTGCCTCGCCAAAAGCGCATTGAAATCGCTCTGACCTACATCTACGGCATAGGTCGGCCCAGCGCGCACGACATCCTGACCAAGGCCGGGGTGGATTTCGGGATTAAGGCCGACAATCTGACCGACGATGAGGTCGCCCGCATTCGTAAGGTCATCGACACTGAATTTAAAGTGGAAGGCGATCTGCGCCGCGACCTGACCATGAGCATTAAACGGCTGATGGATTTGGGCTGCTATCGCGGCCTGCGCCACCGCCGGGGCCTGCCCGCACGCGGCCAGCGGACGCACACCAACGCCCGCACCCGCAAGGGCCCGCGCCGCTCCGTGGTCGGCAAGAAGAAAAAATAACCGGCCCGCCGCCCGGCCCCTGGCCACAGGCGGCTGACCGTCGGTGATATTTTCACGAACCATATCCCCCAGGGAAAGGGTAAAAATGTCCGCAAACAAAGCTGTCCGCAGGACTCGCAAGAAAAAAGAGAAAAAAAGCATTCCTGTCGGCGTGGCCCACATTCAGGCCACTTTCAATAACACCATTGTCTCCATCACTGACCCCCGCGGCAACGTCATTGCCTGGTCGAGCTCCGGGGTGCAGGGTTTCAAGGGTTCCCGCAAGTCCACCCCCTATGCCGCCCAGACCGCCGTGGAAGACGCCGCGAAAAAGGCCATGGAGCATGGGATGCGCACGGTGGAAGTCTTTATCAAAGGCCCCGGCAGCGGGCGCGAGTCGGCTCTTCGCGGGCTCCAGTCGGCTGGTTTTAACGTGACCATGATCCGCGATGTCACCCCCGTTCCTCATAACGGTTGCCGTCCCCCCAAGCGCCGCCGCGTCTGATTCCGCTGGAATTTGAGCGGTCGCCCGCTTGTATGCGGATGGCAGGATGAACCACAAGGTGAGAGTGTGGCGGGGCCTTTGGCCCGAGCCGCCTGTTTACTCCCGGCCCGGCACAATAGTGTCCGGCGCGGTATAGTAAGAATCCCTTTTGGTGGCGTGGTCAGGATGAGTTAGCCTGGCCACGTTCCGTTCCAATCAACCCTGGTGAGCGGCCGTCGTGGTGACGGTTGCGGAGCCTGGTCCTGGGAGAGGGTATGGAAAAAAACTGGAAAGATCTGATAAAGCCCAAAAAAGTTGACGTTGAGTTCTACGACCGGGCCGCTAATTACGGCAAGTTCGTCTGCGAGCCCCTGGAAAGGGGTTTCGGCCTCACCCTCGGTAACGCTTTGCGGCGTATTTTATTGTCGTCGCTGCAGGGCGCGTCCATTGTTTCGGTGAAAATCGAGGGCGTGCTGCACGAACTGACCACCATCCCCGGCGTTTTGGAAGATGTCAGCGATGTGATTTTGAATTTGAAGGAAGTGCGGCTGAAACTGCACTCCGCGCAGCCCCGCACCGTGCGCATCGAGGCCACCGGGCCCCACAAGGTCACCGCCGCCGACATCATCACCGACGCTCAGGTGGAGGTTTTGAACCGCGATAAGCACATTGCCACCCTGGCGCGCGGCGGCTCGTTGAAAATGGAAATGAACGTGGCCCTGGGCAAGGGCTACGTCCCGGCGGAAAAGAGCCCCACTGATGAGCAGATCATCGGTGAGATTCCCATTGACGCCCTGTTTTCGCCCATCCGCAAAGTCAATTTCGTGGTCACCAACGCCCGCGTGGGCCAGAAGACCGACTATGACAAGCTGACCCTGGAAGTCTGGACCGACGGCAGCCTGACCCCGCAGGACGCGGTGGCCTACGCCGCCAAAATTCTCAAGGATCAGTTGACTATCTTCATCAATTTTGAAGAAGACGCTCCTTCCCTGATCGCCTCCGCCGAAGAGCAGCAGGTTCCGGGACAGAACGACAATTTTTACCGCACTGTCGATGAACTGGAGCTGTCCGTGCGTTCGGCCAACTGCCTGAAGAACGCCAATATTTTTTACATCGGCGAACTGGTGCAGCGGTCTGAATCGGAAATGCTGCGCACTAAAAACTTCGGCCGTAAATCCTTAAATGAAATAAAGGAAGTGCTCACTGAGATGGGCCTTTCCCTGGGCATGAAGATCGAAGGTTTCGTGCCCCCGGCCGCCGCCAGGAAGGAATAACTGTCATGAGACACCGCAAAGCCAACGTAAAACTGGGCCGCACCGCCAGCCACCGCGACGCTATGTTGCGCAACATGGTCACCAGCCTGTTTGAATATGACCGCATCACCACCACGGTTTCCAAGGCCAAGGCCCTGCGGCCCCTGGCGGATCACATGATTGGCCTGGCCAAGAACGGCAAGGGCAACCTCCACGCCTTCCGCCAGGCCGCCGCCGTCATCACCAAGCGGACTGTGTTGGACAAGATTTTTGACGAGGCCGCCGGCCGTTTCAGTGGCCGCCCCTGCGGTTACACCGTCATGGTTAAAACCGGTCTGCGGAAAGGCGACGCCGCGCCCATGGTGATTTTGGAACTGGTCAAGGCTGACCAGGCCAAGGCCACGGTCGGCGGCGGCGCGATGGCGAAGAAGTCGGCCAAGAGCGCCGGCGACCGCTCCAAGCGCGTGGCCCAGTCCAAGACGGCGGCTCCGGCCCCCGCCCCGGCGGAAGAGGCTCCTGCGGTCGAAAAGACCGAGGAAGCCGCTTCCAAGGAAGACTGAGCGCTTCCCTCCGCCGCCTTTGGCAGGCGAGGAACTGTACACTCAGCCGGTTCTGTAAGGGATTGATTTCCTGGCCAATAGTAAACGCCGCCGGAGAGATTTCCGGCGGCGTTTTTTGTGCCTGTGTCAATACGCCTTGCCAGTTGGGGCGGCTTGAGGTATAGTGTATCGTTTAGCGGGTTTTATAGCTCCGGCAGATGACCCTGTTGTTGGCCGGGCGACAAAGCCTTTGTGATTCGGCGCTTTGGCCGGGTCACGATAGAGATATGTAATCGGCGGGAGACTTTTTCAATCCCTATCCGTGCCCGGCTCCGCGCCTGTTGTGGCTGCGAGCTTTTTCGCCCGGTGGACTTGCCTATATTATGAAGTTTTCCATATTTAGACTGTTCAGCATGTTCTCCAACGACCTGGCCATTGATTTGGGCACGGCCAATACTTTGGTCTACCTCAAGGGCCGGGGAGTCGTGCTGTCCGAGCCGTCGGTGGTGGCGGTGCGCAAGGATGGAAAAGCGGGCAAGGTTCTGGCCGTGGGGCACGAGGCCAAGGAAATGCTCGGCAAAACCCCCGGCAACATTGTGGCCATCCGGCCCATGAAGGACGGGGTCATCGCCGACTTTGAAATCACCCAGGCCATGCTGCGCCACTTCATCCGCAAGGCCCACCGGCACCTGTTGTTCCTCAAGCCCCGCATCATTGTGGCCGTGCCTTCGGGCATTACCCCCGTGGAAAAAAACGCGGTGAAGGACGCGGCCCTCCAGGCCGGGGCCAGCGAGGTTTTCCTCATTGAGGAGCCCATGGCGGCGGCCATCGGCGCAGGGCTTCCGGTCACCGAGCCCACGGCCAACATGGTGGTGGACATTGGCGGCGGCACCACCGAGGTGGCGGTCATCTCCCTGGCGGGCATCGTTTATTCCAAAAGCGTCCGGGTGGGCGGGGACAAGATGGACGAAGCCATCACCCACTATATCCGCAAAAAATACAACCTCTTGATTGGCGAACGCACCGCCGAGCTGATTAAGCAGGAAGTGGGCACGGCCTACCCCTCCGACCAGGTGGACACCCTGGAAGTCAAGGGCCGCGACACCGTCACCGGCATCCCCAAAGTGGTGGCTATCGACTCCGAGGAAATCCGCAAGGCCATCATCGAGCAGGTGGACGCCATTGTGGAGACCGTGCGCATCGCCCTTGAGCAGACCCCGCCGGAACTGGCCGCCGACATCGTTGACAGGGGCATCGTCCTCACCGGCGGCGGGGCCAAGCTGCGGCGGCTGGATGTGCTGCTGCGGGAAGAGACCGGCCTCCCCATCGTCATTGCCGACGACCCCCTGATAACCGTGGCCGTCGGCAGCGGCCGGGCCATCGAGAGTTTGGACGTGCTGAAGCTGATTAGCATTCAGTAACGTGGGTTGCCATAAGTCCGCATTTTTGCTACTATAGCCGCCGTGGCCCGGGCCTGTGCGGCTCTTTGTTTTTATCGTCCCAACGAACCCCCGACATAGTGAATATATGTTTGAGCGTCTGAAATGGTTGTTGCCCGCCTTAACCCTGATTTTGGCTTTGGGGCTGATGTCGGTGGGGAGCCGTCATTTGGGGCGGGGCTCTGCCCTGAGCGCTGCGGCGCTGGAAGTGGTGGGCCCGGTGGAGCGTTTCCTGGTGGCCTCGGCCGGGGCGGTGGAGGATTTTTGGCTCGGCTATTTTTATTTGGTCGACCTGCGCCGGGAAAACGAAGCCCTGCGGGAACGCCTGCGCCAGCAAGGCCAGCAGCTCACCGAGCATGGCGAACTGCGGGCCGCCAATGAGCGGCTGACCAGTCTTTTGAGCCTGCGCCAGGCCTATCCCCAGGTGGTGATGAAAGCCGCCCATGTGCTGGCCTGGGATCCCGGGCCCTGGTTCCGCTCCATCGTCATCAGCGTCGGTTCGGACGACGGCGTGGCCGTGGATCAGGCCGTGGTGCACGGGCAGGGCGCGGTGGGCCGGGTCATTGAAGTCACGCCGAACTACGCCAGGGTGCTCCTGGCCACGGATTTCAACAGTTCCATCGACGCCTTCGTGCAGCGCACCCGCGCCGTGGGCATTGTGGGCGGGCAGGGCGCGCGGCCCATGTACATGAAATATGTGCGGCAGGACGAAGACGTGCGCCCCGGCGACCTGGTGGTGACTTCCGGCCTGGACGGCGCCTTCCCGCGCGGCCTGGCCCTGGGCACGGTCACCCGCGTCAACCGCCAGAGCGCCGATATTTTCGTGGCCGTGGAGGTCAGCCCCGCCGTGGCTTTCGACCGGCTGGAAGAAGTGCTGGTGGTGACCAATCAGGGCGAGCCCATCGACTGGCTGAGCCTGGGGCCCCGCCTCCGCCCGCTGGTGGAGGACGCGGAGGAAGCCCACCGCCGCCTCGGCCTGATTGAGGAAAACCGCCCGCCCGCCGCTGTTTCCGGGGAGTCGGCCCGGTGAGCGAATTTTCCGTCAAACCCTGGGAGTTCAAGCCCGGCGATTTCCTGAAGCTGATGCTGGTGGGCCTGTTGCTGGTGGCCTTCCAGGGCACTTTCACCGCCTGGCTGGGCCGCCCCGGCTACGGGGTGGAGTGGGTGCTGATTCTTTCCGTCTACGTGGCCTTGCGCGCGCCGCTTTGGGTGGCCGCCCTGGCCGCCTTTATTCTCGGCTGCCTGCGGGACGCGGCGGCCGGGGGGCTTTTGGGGCTCTATCCCTTTACGCTCATCCTCCTGATTTGGCTCTTCTACCCCTATCGAGGCCGCCTGAATTTCGCCACCCCCCTGACTTTGGTGCCGCTGATTTTTCTCTTGACCGCCGGGGGCTACCTCTTCGTCATGACCCCGCTCATGGCTGTGCTGGGTTGGCCGGGCCGGAATTTCAACCCCATTCCCGGGTTTTTCGTTTCCTCCCTGGCCTCCGCCCTGGCGGCCTGGCCCGTTTTCGCTCTGCTCAACTGCCTCACCAGGGAGCGTGAGAATAATGCGTAGCGCCGACCGCAAAGACGAGGCCGATGGCCGCTATCACCTGATCTTCTGGCTGATGGTTTTTTTCTTTGTCATCCTGGGGGCCCGGCTGTGGTATCTGCAAGTGGTGCGGGGCGCGGAATTTTACGAGCGCGTGGAATCCAACCGCACCCGCACCGTGGAACTGACCCCGGCCCGGGGCCTGATTCTTGACCGCAACGGCACGGTGCTGGTGGATAACGAGGGCAGTTTTGACCTCTGCGTCCAGAAGTCGCGGGTTAAAGACGCGGAAAAGCTGCTGGAAGAACTGGCTGGTATCACCGGTGTGGATGTGGAAGAACTGCGCCGCCGCTACCAAGCCATCAGGAGCTCCAACGCCGTGGCGCCCCTGGTGCAGGCCCTGAGCCGCAAAGATTTGGTGACCCTGGAAAGCCGCCGCTACCGCCTGGAGGGCACGTCCATCCGGGTCAACAGCCACCGCCACCCCATCATCGACGTGCTGGCCTCCCACACCCTCGGGTACGTGCGGGAAATCAGCCGGGAGCAGTTGGAAGACGAGCGGCAAAAAATCGAGGAAGCCGTCACCGGCCTGGTGCTGGAAGGCCGCAACCCGGAAGAGGCCCGCGAGCAGGCGCTGCGGGAGATGAACCCCCACAGCTCCGGCGACCTGGTGGGCCGCAGCGGCCTGGAACAGACCATGGAGCAATACCTCCACGGCCGCCCCGGCCTGGCCGAGCGGGAAGTCAACGCCCGCGAGACGGTGCTGAGCGAGGTGATTCAAAAATATCCCGAGCCCGGCTACAGCCTCCGCCTCACCCTGGACGCCCGCCTCCAGGCCGTGGCCCAGTCCCTTTTGGGAGAGCGGGCCGGGGCCATTGTGCTGCTTGACCCCCGCAATTTTGAGATTCTGGCCCTGGCTTCCAGCCCCACCTTCCGCCTGAGCGATTTTTCCGGCGGCATCAGCACCCGCAAGTGGCAGAATTTGCTGAAAGACCCCTTTACGCCGCTCCTCCACCGGGCCATCGCCGGGCAGTACCCGCCGGGCTCGACCTATAAAATCGCGGTGGCCCTGGCCGCCCTGGCCGAGGGCATCATCACGCCGGACACCACCTTCCAGTGCAACGGCAGCATCACCGTCGGCCCCGATACCTTCCGCTGCCACAACCACTACGGCCACGGGAAGGTGGACTTGGAAAAATCCCTGGCCGTCTCCTGCGATGTCTATTATTACGAAGTCGGGCGGCTGATGGGCATTGACCTGATGTCCCAGCGGGCCGGGGAATACTTTGGCCTCGGCCGCAATTTGGGCCTGGAACTGAACAGCGAGCAGGGCGGGGTGTTGCCCACCACCGAGTGGAAAATGCGCCGCGAAAACCGCCGCTGGACTTTGGGCGACACCATCACGGCCTCCATCGGCCAGGGCTATGTGGCCGCCACCCCCCTGCAGGTGGCCCAGATGACGGCCGTGGCGGCCAACGGCGGCTCCCTCTACCGGCCCCACCTGGTCAAGGAAGTGGTGGATATTGACGGCCAGGTCGTCCACAGCTTCGAGCCCGAACTGATCTCCACGGTCGATATCCCCAGGGAACATTTCGTGGAAATCCGCAAAGGCCTGGAGGCCGTGGTCAACGACCCCGACGGCACCGGGCGGCGGGCCGCCCTGCCGGATGTTACCGTGGCGGGCAAAACCGGCACCTCGCAGGTTATCTCCAACCGCATGGCGGCCATGTACGGTCGGGACAAAATCCCCTATCACCGCCGCGACCACGCCTGGTTCACGGGCTACGCCCCGGCTGAAAACCCGGAAGTGGTGGTGGTAGTGCTGCTGGAACACGCGGGCGGCGGCGGGGCCGAGGCGGCCCCCGTGGGCGGGCGGATGCTGGCCGCCTATTTCGACCCCCGCATCATGACCAGCACCCTGCCGCCGGCCCAGGCCCAGCCGGACAAACCCACCGCCTGGCAGGCGGCCCTGGAATAGCCGAAAAATTCCAACTGCCCGTAACTACACATCATTATGTACTATTTTGGCCGGAAAATGGAATAAGTTGTGGTACTTGACTCTTTGGGCATAAAGAGCTAAGATACAAACCGGAAGACTGTCTTTTTTTCTTGCGGGAGAATGTTAGAGCGCTTTTCTCTTTCAAGGTCATATGCGAAAAATGAAAAGCGCCCGGATGTTTGCGTAGTTTGCAATTTACTAAAGGCAGGTAAATTGCAAAATGCTCTCGTGACGCCCAGCGCGGTTTTCCCCGGAATGCCGTTGTCCTTCATGCTTGAGCCTGTCCGCCGCCTTGGTGAACCGAATTGCCCGCCGCGCCCCTTTGGGGCCCGGTCGCGTGACGGTTTTCGGCCATGCGCGGCGGCCCCGGAGTGTTCATGAACAACCCCATCAGCTTCGACCATCGCCTCCTCGGAAATTTCTGCTGGCCGCTGCTGCTTTCCATGGTTGGGCTGTGCGCCTGCGGTCTGCTCAATTTATATAGCCTGTCCTCCTATGCCGACTTTATGGGCGAATGGTCGTGGTTTTCCCGCCAGTCCCTGTATTTCGGCGTGGCCCTGGGCGGGCTTATCGTCGCACTGTTCTTCGATTACCAACTCTTAAAACGCATTGCCTGGCCGCTGTATTTCCTCAGCGTCGTTCTGTTACTGGCGGTGTTTTTCAAGGGCAGTTCCGCCAACGAGGCCACGCGCTGGCTCGACTTGGGCTTTGTGCGCTTCCAGCCTTCAGAGGCCGCCAAGATCGCCGTCATCCTGGCCCTGGCCGCCTGGCTCTCCGACCGCGACCTGGCCAACGGCCTTGACTTTAAAGACCTGCCCATCCCCGCCCTGATTATCCTGGTTCCCTTCGCCCTGATTCACAAACAGCCCGACCTGGGCACGGCCCTGCACCTGTTGGGGGCCGGGGCCTCGATTTTCCTGGTGTTCAAGATTCGCCCGCGCCTTTTATTGAGCATCCTGCTGGCGGTGGGCCTGGGAGCGGGGCTGATTGTTTCGCTGGCGGCCAGCGGCTCGTGGCATGTGCTTCAGGAGCGGGGCCTGATAAAGCCCCACCAGATTAACCGCATCAACACCTTTCTGAACCCCGAGCAGGATCCGTCCAACAAGGGTTTTCAGATCATCCAGTCCCGCAACGCCGTGGGCGGCGGCCAGCTTTTCGGGCGCGGCTTCATGGCCGGCACCCAGCACCGCAACCGCTTCCTGCCCGAGGCGGAGACCGACTTCGCCTTTGCCGCCCTGGCCGAGGAATGGGGTTTCGTGGGCAGCGTGGCCGTTCTAAGCCTGTTTCTTTGCCTTTTGAGCGCCGGGCTCATGCTGGCCCGGCGAAGCAAAGACCGCTTCGGCTGCCTGATAATTCTGGGCCTGACCTCCATGCTCTTCTGGCAGGTGGTCATCAATGTGGGCATGGTGGTGGGCCTCTTGCCGGTGGTGGGCATTCCGCTGCCGTTCATCAGCTACGGCGGCTCCTCACTGGTGGTGTGCGTCGGGGCGGTGGCCCTGGTTTTGAACGTTGGTATGCGCCGCTCCCGCTTTCAGGACGAGCCCATTCAGGAAAACCCCTTTGTCTGGAGCCTCCCCGCGAAAGACGACGACCGTTTGGTGGTCACCGTGCCGGTGCGCCGCCTGGCCATCGATACCCCCTTCAACCCGGAACTCCACCCCCGCCACCGTCTGCCCCACACCCGCCCCTGGGCCAAGTATTTGCGTAAAGCCCGCTGCGTCAGCGACTGGCAGTCCCCGGACGCCGTGGAGTTGATGAAGGACTGACCCCCGGCTTTGCTGCTTTTTCGTCCCCGGCCTCACCACCATGAGGCCGGGGATTTTTTATTGGGAAAATTCCCGGCTTGACGGATGAGTAATAGATTATTATAATGTCAGAAATTTGCATACACTATCGTTGCCTTCAACCTCATTATCTGTTTCGCGGGCCACGCGGAATAACGGGAGTCATCATGGCACATAACGCGGCACAGTTGCCGGAAATTTTCGAGTCCTTCGGCGAAGCCAGAAAAAACGGCTTTTTGAGCATGAAAGCCTTGAAGGATAAAGGTGTTGGGGTGGTGGGCACTTTTTGCACCTACACCCCGCTGGAAGTCTTCATGGCCGCCGGTCTGGTGCCGGTGGGCCTCTGCTCCACCAGCGACGAAACCGTGGCCGAAGCCGAGAAAACCCTGCCGCGCAACCTCTGCCCCCTGATAAAGGCCAGCTACGGTTTCGCGGTGACCGATAAATGTCCCTACATGTATTTTTCCGACCTGGTGGTGGGCGAAAACACTTGCGACGGCAAAAAGAAAATGTATGAACTCCTGGGCAAAATCAAAAACGTCCACGTCATGGACTTGCCCCAGACCCAGAATAAAGCGGCCTCCAAAAAGCTCTGGAAGGACGAAATCGTCACCCTCAAGGAAAAAACAGAAGAGTGTTTTGGCGTAAAAATCAGCGACGACGACCTCCGCCGGGCTATCCGCGATAAAAACCGGGAGCGGGCGCTGCTGAAAGAATTTTACGAACTGAGCAAAGCTGTGCCGCCGCCCATGACCGGCCTCCAGCAGCTTCAACTGCTCTTTGGCGCGCAGTACAAATTTGACCACGGGCAAAAACTGGCGGAACTGCGCCAGACCATCGACAATATTAAGGCCAGCTATGCCCAGGGCCAGCGCCCGGTGGAGGCCAAGGCCAAGCGCATTATCCTCACCGGCTGCCCCATGGGCGGGGTGACGGAAAAAGTCACCAAGGCCATTGAGGAGTCGGGCGGCGTGGTGGCGGCCTATGAAAACTGCACCGGGGCCAAGCAGATTGACCGCCAGGCGCGGGAAGACGGCGACCCCTATGAGGCCCTGGCCGAGCATTACCTGGCCATCGGGTGCAGCGTCATGACCCCCAACCCCAACCGGCTGGAGCTTCTGGAACGGCTGTGCCGGGAATTTCAGGCCGACGGCGTGGTGGAGATGGTGCTTCAGGCCTGCCACACCTACGCCGTGGAAACCCACACCATCCGCGACTTCCTGTCCGCCAGGGGCGTGCCCTTCCTCAGCCTGGAAACCGATTATTCCAGCGGCGATATCGGCCAGCTCAAAACCCGCGCCGCCGCTTTCCTTGAGATGCTATGAGGGCCGCCATCGGCATTGACTGCGGCTCCACCTTCTGCAAGGGCGCTCTGTACGCGGACGGCCGCGTCGCCGCCCTGGCCGTGCGCCCCACCGGCTGGGACTTGGCCGCCGCCGGGCGGCGCGTCCTGGCCGATTTGCTGGAAGGCCGCCCGGAACCGGCATTGCCGGAACCGGCGGATGATGTGCCCGTGGTGGCCACGGGCTATGGCCGGGAAAAAATCCCGGCCAGCCGCACGGTCACGGAAATCACCTGCCACGCCCGGGGCGCGGAATACCTGCGGCCGGGGGTTCGCTGCGTCATCGACGTCGGCGGGCAGGACTATAAGGTTATTGCCGTCCGGGACGGCAAGGTGCAGTCCTTCCAAATGAATGACAAGTGCGCGGCGGGCTCGGGCCGCTTCCTGGAAATGGTGCTCCACCGCCTGGAAGTGCCCCTGGAGCAATTGGACGCGCTGCTGGCCGAGGAAAAATCCGTCGCCCTGAACAGCACCTGCGTGGTCTTCGCCGAGTCGGAAGTCATCGGCCTGTTGGCTCAAGGGGTGTCCCGCGCAGAAATACTGGGCGGCGTGGCGGCCTCCATGGCTGCCAAAATCGCCGGGCAGGCGGCCCGCGTGGGCCTGGCCGCCCCCGCCGTCCTGACCGGGGGCCTCTCCGCCAGCCGGGGCATCAGCCGGGCGCTCACCAAATCCCTGGGCCTGCCCGTGGAACCGATCCCCGACGGCCTCTACGCCGGGGCCATCGGCGCGGCCTGCCTGGCTTTTGAAAGCGGCTTGCGGTGAACCCGTACATGTACTATATTAGGTACAGAATAGGAGGCCGCCTATGGACGCCATAAGCTACACCGCCGCCCGCCAGAACCTGGCCAGCACCATGAATAAAGTCATCGACGACCACGAGCCGGTCATCATTACCCGGCAAAAAGCCGGGGCCGTGGTCATGATGTCCCTGGAAGATTTTCACGGTATGCAGGAGACCATGTACCTTTTGAGCAGCCCGGCCAACGCCGAGCATTTGCGCGCCTCCATCGCCGACCTGGAGGCGGGGCGGGGCGTTGAAATGAGCCTGGAAGACTTATGAGGCTGGTTTTCTCTCCCGTGGCCCTTGAAAATTACCACTATTTCAAAGAACACGCGCCGCAGACAGCCTTGAAAATCAAACGGCTCTTGGAAAGCATCAGCCAAACGCCCCACAGCGGCCTGGGTAAGCCGGAGCCGCTGAAACACGGCCTGTCCGGCTTCTGGTCGCGCCGCATTGACCGCGAGCACCGGCTGGTGTATAAAGTCGATGGCGATACGGTTTTTGTCGCGTCCTGCCGCTATCATTATTAATATCGCGTTGAAATCATGGCCGCAGAAAATGGCTTGACAATTGGGGGCGGACGTGATACTAAAAGAGGTTCCTAACTTCAGGGACCGAACGACGACATCAAGCGCGGTCGCTAACGATATTTTTTGAGTACAGGAAGGCTGTCATGATCACCAAAACTTTTATGGCCAAAGAAGACGAAGTCGCCAAAAAATGGTATCTGGTCGATGCGGAAGACCAGGTGCTGGGCCGCCTGGCCTCGGAGATCGCACGGCGGCTTCGCGGCAAGCATAAGGCTATTTTCACCCCCCATAACGATACCGGCGATTTCGTGGTCGTGGTCAACGCCGAAAAGGTGCGCCTCACCGGCCGCAAGATGGATCAGAAGGTGTATTACCGCTACAGCGGCTTCATCGGCGGCCTCAAAGAGACCGTGGCCAAGACCCTTTTGATTAAAAAGCCCACGGAAATGCTTATGTTGGCCGTGCGCGGCATGTTGCCCAAAAACAGCCTGGGCCGCCGCCAGCTTAAAAAGCTGAAGGTCTACGCAGGCGATCAGCATCCGCACAGCGCCCAGAAACCTGAAAAAATCGAACTGCTGTAATATTGAGGAGACCTTCACATGGCGGACAACAGATTCTACGCTACCGGCAAACGCAAAACCTCCATCGCCAGAGTTTGGATGACTCCCGGCGCCGGGCAGATTAATATCAACCAGCGGCCCATCGGCGAATATTTCGGCCGCGAAACCCTGCAGATGGTGGCCGAACAGGCTTTGGAGCTGACCAGCACCAAGGGCCAGTTCGACATCTACATCCTGGCTTCCGGCGGCGGCATTGCCGGCCAGGCCGGGGCTATCCGTCACGGCATTGCCAAGGCCCTTCAGGAAAACGACCCGGCCCTGCGCCCGGCCCTGAAGAAAGCCGGTTTCCTGACCCGCGACGCCCGCAAGAAAGAGCGTAAAAAGTACGGCCAGAAAGGCGCCCGCGCCCGGTATCAGTACTCCAAGCGCTAAGGCCCGTCCGAGCTTCACTCTCGAACCCCGGTTTCGGCTTTGGCCAGAATCGGGGTTTTTGTCGTGGCAGAGCATACGCATTTGAAAATCCGGCGGAGCCGTCTTTTCCAATGCGTATGCTCTGGGCTGGAGCGCTTTTCTAGAGCACTTTTCTATTGCAAGGTAGTCTGCATGAAATGAAAAGCGCCCGGATGTTTACGTATTTTGCAATTTACTAA
>JAITVE010000110.1 GCA_031285975.1 Candidatus Adiutrix sp.
CGCCCTGCCCTCCGCCTTGATTGCCGCCGCCACCCTGGTTGCCGCCACCGCCGCCGCCTTGGCCCTGGCCGCCACCGCCGCCGCCCTGCCCTTGACCACCGCCTTGCCCTTGCCCTCCGCCTTGTCCGCCACCGCCGCCGGGTTTGTTGCCCTGGGGGGGATCGGGTTTGACGCCGCCGGGGTGGCTATTTTTGATGGTCTGGGCCAGTTCGCGGGCGAAGAGGGAGAGGTTCAGGAAGCTGATGAAGAAAATCGCGGCCACCAAAATGCGCATCCCCGGCGCTCCGGTACCGCCCAAGAGGAAGACGCCGGAGACGCAGGTGAAGAACGTGGTGACGGCTATGACCATTTTTCGGTAAAATTTGGCGAATTTTTTCATCGTCTTTTCCCCACAAACGAAAAAAAATGCAGAGGCTTGCTAATAATTCTTACCTTCCCGGCTCTTGCCGAGGTTCCGGGCCGCTGTTTCCTCAATATCTTTAACTAGATACAGCAAGGCAATTTATAAAGTCATTTATGCAAAATTTAATTTGACATAAGAAGGCATAATTTGGTATATTACCACTATATATAGGTGCGTAAACGCACTTCCCCCACCTTATCTCGCGGGTTCGCCCGCAACTTCTCGCGTCCCCTTCCCTTTACGCCACTTGCCCGGCCTCTACATTCTCCAACCGCGCAACGCGGTTTTTTTATGCTCAAAACCCGGGGTTCGGATGAATCTCGGGTTTTGGTATGTTTTGGCCGGAGCATTTCGTAAATTATTTGACGCTCTAGAGCGCTTTTCTCTTTCAAGGTCATATGCAAAAAAGGAAAAGCGCCCGGATGTTTGCGTATTTTGCAATGTATAAAGGCAGATACATTGCAAAATGCTCTACACCTGCATCCGCATAACTTCCTGGTAGGCGCTGATGATTTTGTTGCGCACCTGCATGACCATGCGGAAGGAAACGTCGGCTTTGCTCATGGCGATAAGGGTTTCGTGAATATTGCCGTTGCGGCCGGTGGCCAGTTCCTCCTGGGCGGTGGCCGACTGGAGCTGCATGGTGTTGGCGTTGGCCACGGTGGCCTTCAAGTGCTCGGCAAAACCGGGCCGGTTGTCCGCCTTGCTGGCGGGGGCCATATCCAGGGCCGGGGTGCTTACGGGCTGCAACGGTCTAATAAACATTATCTCACCTCATTATGCCAAGCTTACCGGATAAGGTCAAGCGACTTCAGGGCCATGCTCTGGGCGGCGGTGGCGGCGGTGATGTTGGCCTCGTAACTGCGCTTGGCCGAAATCATGTCCACCATTTCCTGCACCACGTTGATGTTGGGCATCAAGACGTAGCCGAACTCATCGGCGTCGGGGTGGGCGGGGTCGAAGACCAGCTTGAAATCGCGGCGGTCTTCCATAACTTCCCGCACCTGCACGTCTTGCAGTTCGCCCTCAATGCGGGGGCGGGTGCCGCGTGCGCCGGTAAAATAGGGGGCGGTTTCGAATATGGGCACTTTGCGGCGGTAGGGGCCGCCGTCCGGGGTGCGGGTGGTGTTCATGTGGCTCAAGTTCATGGCCACTAAATTCATGCGCTGCCGCTGGGATGTAAGGCCAGACTGGCTGATATCCATCGAGTTAAGAAAATCCATAATCAACCCCCATTCCCTTCGCCGATGGCGTATTTCAAGCCCTCAAAAGATTTTGCCAGCATTTGCACGGTGGTGTTGTAGATGAGCTGGTTCTTGGTCAGGAGGGTCATTTCTTTGTCAATATCCAAAATATCGTCGTCGTTTTCGTCCCAGCCATAGGGCGAGTATTTGACTGAATTGTTGGCCCGCGCAAAGGCTTTGTCCGGGTCTTTGGTGGGGATGTGGCCCGCGTCGGTGCGGCGGGCTTCCAGCTCGTTGGGCCCGGTGGTCAGTTGCTGGGCCAGCACTTCCTCGAACTTCAGGTGCTTGGCCCTGAAGCCGGGGGTGTCCATATTGGCCAAGTTGGTGGACGACATATTGTGGCGGGACAGACGCAGACCCAGGCTGCCGCCCAGAGTGTTGATCTTGCCGTCAAACAGGCCGTTGTTGAAATCAGTTGCCATAACGTTACCTCGCCGCTACAATGCCCTCTGGGCCTTGCGCCGCCGAATCGCGGGATGCCCGCGACCCGGCCGGGTTCACATAACCGTCAAAGAATCGTCAGACCTTTGACTCGCCAGTGTAATAAAGCAACAGCCATGCCAATTCTGAACAGGTCTCTATGGAAATAATACTCTTCGAACCCGAAATACCGCCCAACACCGGCAACGTGGCCCGCCTCTGCGCCGGGCTGGGTTTGCGGCTGAATCTCATCGAACCCTTGGGATTCAAGATCGACGACAAGCACCTGAAGCGGGCCGGGCTGGACTACTGGCCCCACGTTGACCTGCGCACCTGGCCGGACTGGGCCACATTTAAAGCGGCCTGGAGCGGCGGAAAACTGTGGGGAGCCTCGGCCCGGGGCGGGGAAATGTACACCTCCGTCAAAATATCGGCGGATGACGGCCTGGTCTTCGGCCCGGAGACGCGGGGCCTCCCGGAGAGCGTCAAGGCCGATATGGACGGCCTTATGCGGGTGCCCCTGCGCCCGGCCGTCCGCAGCCTGAATCTGGCCACCTGCGTGGGCCTGATAACCGGGGAGGCCCTGCGGCAGAACGCGTTGTGGCCGGAATGAGGGACGGGCGGCATTTTGCCAGGTGAAAATATTCCGCTGAAAGCCGCTTTCCTGGCTGGCCTCCGCCAATAATCTGTGTTATACTGCCCGGTATACAATAAACAATATGGCTGGGCCGCTATGCAAAGCAGATCATCATTAGATGTCTACATGACCAGCGTGTTCAAAACGGTGGTATGGGTTTTAAACGGGGCGGCGCTCTGCGCCGGGCTGCTGTTTCTCGCGCTCAAGTTCCTGGGGCTCTACACGCTGGCCTCCTGGCCGCCCGTTGTGGCCTTTGTGGGCACCAATATTCTCTATATATTGATAGCCATACTTTTCAACAGAAAAATAATCACAAACGGGGAATTGAACCAGCATGTTTTGCATTTTGGAAAAATTTACCTGCTGTTCACCTTGCTGATCCAGTACAACTTTTTGCTGTATCTGGCCCAGTCCCGCGACGTGTGGTATCACGCGCCCTACTTTCTCCTCTTCGCCGTCTTCTTTCTGGATTACCGGCTGACCGCTGTGTTGACCGGCGGGCTCATCGCCTCTATGGCGGTCTCCTGGCTCACCCTGGGCGAGGCTATCCTGCCGGTGCGGGACAAGTATTTCGCCGTCACCCTGACCATGCAGATTATCGTGGTGCTGCTGTTTTTCGCCACGGCCTTCCTCCTGACCTATTTGCTGCACAAATTCCTGGTGGCCAAAAGCGACAGCCAGATAAGCGAATTGAGCGGCCTGGCCTCGGAGGACGGCCTGACCGGGGCCAAAAACCGCCGCTTCTTCAACGAATTCCTCAAAATGAGCATTGACCTGGCCGCCGCCCAGGGGCACTCCGTGACGCTCTTGATGCTGGATATCGACTTGTTCAAGCGGGTCAACGACACCTACGGCCACGCCGTGGGCGACGAAGTGCTGGTGGAGCTGTGCCGCGTTTGCGGCAAACTGCTGCGGAAAACCGACGTACTGTTCCGATACGGCGGCGAAGAGTTCGCTATTCTGCTCGGCAGCGCCGACCAGCCCGGCGGCCACGGCACGGCCACGCGCATTCTGAAGGCCGTGAACAGCAAACCCTTCCTCACCACCGCCGGAGAAATCCCCATAACCGTCAGCATCGGCGGCTGCACCCTCCCGGCCCAGTGGAACGACCCTATCACCCGCTATGTCGAATGCGCGGATCACATGCTCTACCAGGCCAAAAACAGCGGGAGGAACCGCGTTTGCTACCATATGTGAATAGCATTAATGAGAACCGATTTGTCTCTGGCGCACCGCCGAATTTTTATGTTATACTTCGGTAAAAGTGAGGGACACACCATGCCGATGACCACCATATCCATCACCGCAGCCCTTGGCGAAAAATTGAACCGTGTGGCCGCTTTGACCAAGAAAGATAT
>JAITVE010000247.1 GCA_031285975.1 Candidatus Adiutrix sp.
CCCCGCCCCCCAAACCGTGGAAAAATACGAACAGACCGGCTTCTTCGGCGGCCTGAAACGCATGTTCGGCGGCTCGAAAAAATAGGCGCGCCACCGCCCCACGGTCATCACCGAGCCTCTTCCCCGCCGCAGCTGCGGCGCCACTTGTTTGAGCCGTTCAGGCGAGTTGTGGCGCCGCTACACGGTCGCCACGGCTTTACTAGCCGACACGCAGGTCCAGGGGCGCGCAGCCCTTGGCGCGCGGAGAGTCCAGAGAGGGCTTCGCGTAAAGCCCTCTCTGGCGGGGTTTGGGGCAGAGCCCCATACTTTAGAATCTTCGCCGCGAAGCCACCACTCACACCATTGACATAAATCCCTATTCCCGCTATATATATTAGAGATGCAGACGAGTTGAGGGGACGGCTTCGAACAGCCTCCGCGACTCCAGGAACAGCGGCCGGGGCCACTCCCCGCCCGCCCGCACACGCAAAATCAGGTTGAATAAAGCTCCTTTTTACTGAATGTAGAGACCATTGTTTGTCATTCTCCGCCACTAAATTATTACCGACTTCGAGGGAGCAGAGCGACTTTTTTGCGTGACTTACCGATGTTTCACTCAACTAAAGGAAGTCATGTATGCAAACCCAGTGGAATTTGAAGCCGAAGCTGATTGAGGATCAAAGTTTTTCCATCATCGCCAGCGAGGCGGGCGCTCACGGCTGGAACCAGGAACAGTGGACTATTGTCCAGCGCCTGGTGCACACCAGCGCCGATTTTGACTATGTGGACAGCACCATCATCAGCCCCGAGGCCATTAAGGCGGGGGTCGAGGCTTTGCGGGCGGGCTGCCCCATTGTCACGGACACCAAGATGGCCCTGTGCGGCATCAGCAGCGCCCGCCTGAACAATTACAACAACCGGATCATGTGCATGATCTCGGACGAACGCACCCAGCGGCGGGCCCGCGAAACCGGCACCACCCGCGCCCTGGCCGCTGTGGATTTGGTGTTCGACCTGTTTTTCCGCAGTTCCGCCGACAGCGGCATCTGGGTGGTGGGGAACGCCCCCACGGCCCTTTTCCGCCTCTTGGAAAAGCTGGAACAGGAGCCGGAACGCCCGCGCCCGAGGCTGATTATCGGCCTGCCGGTGGGCTTCGTCAACGCCGCCGAGGCCAAGGAAGCCCTGACCCAGAGCGGCTATAACTTCATCACCAACCGCGGCCGCAAGGGGGGCTCCAACGTGGCCGCCTGTGTGATAAACGCCCTGGCGGAACTGGCCAATGCCCAAGACCGCTGACAAAGCCGCTGAGATGGAACCCGATGAACTGACCATGCCCGACCAGCCCGATCGCCTGCGGAGCGGCTTCACCACCGGCACGGCGGCCACAGCCGCCGCCATGGCCGCCGCCTATATTCTGGCGGGGAAACGCGCTCCCCAGGTGGTGGCGGTGCGGCTCCCCGGCGGCGAGGAGATGGCGATACGCATCCTCGAAAGCTCCATCATCAACGCCGACGAGGCCATGGCCGTGGTGGTCAAAGACGCGGGGGACGACCCGGACGTCACCAACCGGGCGGAAATAGGGGCCATCGTGCGCCGCCGCTCCGAGCCGGGGCTGGTGCACATCATCGGCGGGCCGGGCGTGGGCAAAGTCACCAAGCCGGGCCTGGCCGTGCCCCCGGGGCAGTGGGCCATCAACCCGGGGCCGAGAGCTATGCTGCGGGAGAACCTGACGCCCCTGTTTTCCAAAACTTTCCCCGGCGTGGAAGTGGAAATTTTTGTGGAAAAAGGGGCGGCCCTGGCCGAAAAAACTCTGAACCCCCGGCTGGGGGTGCTGGGCGGCATGTCCATTTTAGGCACCACCGGGCTGGTGAAGCCGTTTTCCAACGAAGCCTACCTGGCCACTATTGAAAGCGCCCTGGCCGTGGCCCGCGCCGCCGGGCTGACGGAAGTGATTCTCACCACCGGCCGCCAGAGTGAAAAGCTGGCCCAGGCCCAGCGCAAAGACTTGCCGCCGGAAGCCTTTGTGCAGGTGGCGGATTTCTTCGGCGACAGCCTGAAACAGGCGGCGGAGCGCGGGTTCCGCAAGGTGGGGCTGGCCGTGTTTTTCGGCAAGGCCGTCAAACAGGCCGCCGGGCACTACAACACCCACGCTCACAAAAACGACCAGGACACCGCGCTCCTGGCCGAGTGGCTCCGGGAGTCCGTTGACGCGGATGTGGAAAAAAACCTGCGCCAGGCCTTGACCGCCAGGGCGGCCCTGGATATCTTGCGGGAGGCGGGGCGGCTGGACGCGGTGAGCGTGGTGGCCGAAAAAGTCGCGGGCGAAGCCCGCCGCCACAGCGGCCCCGGCCCGGAGATACGGCTGACTGTTTTTGACTATGATGGAAAAAAACTGACCGAAATCTGAAACGGTACGTGAAATTATGCCGGAAATCAACACTTTGCATCTGATAGGCATCATTCCCGAGCGGCGGAGCATATCCCCGGCGGTGGCGGAGATCATCAGCCAAGCGGATATCCTGGCCGGGACGACGCGGCTTTTGGCGCTCTTCCCCGAGCACCAGGGGCAAAAACTCCCCATAAAAACGCCGCTGGCCCCCTGGCTGGAAAGCCTGAAAGCCCGGCAGGACGAAGGCCAGAAAATCGTCATCCTCACCGGCGGCGACCCGAATTATTTCGGCCTGGCCAAACGGCTGCTGGAAGTTTTCGAGCCCGGCCGGGTCAGCGTCATTCCCTCCCCCACGGTTGTGCAGCAAGCCTTTGCCAAAATCAAGGTGGGCTGGGAGCGCACCGAGGTGGTCAGCCTCCACGGCCGCGACGGCCTCACCGGCTTCTGGAGCGCCCTCTACCGGGCCAGCCACTATTCCGGCTCGGGCTACCTGGCCATCTACACCGACGCGGAAAACACCCCCACGGACATCGCCAAGCGCCTTCTGGGGCGCGGCCAGCATAACTGGCGGATGATGGTTTTCGAAGATTTGGGCACGGCGGACGAGCAGGTCAGCAGTTGGAGCCTTTTCGAGGCCAAGCTGCGGAAATTCTCGCCCCTCAACCTGGTGGTGCTGGAATGCCTCAAGCCTCCGGCCCCCATCACCATCGGGATGCCGGAAAGCGTGTACGTCCACGAGGCCGGGCTCATCACCAAGCGCGAAGTGCGGACAGTGACCCTGGGCCTCCTGGAGCTTCAGCCTTATCACACTCTCTGGGATTTGGGGGCCGGGAGCGGCTCGGTGTCCATTGAGGCCGCCGCGCTGCTGCCCCACGGCGCGGTCTGGGCCGTGGAAAAATCGCCCCTGCGCTCCGAGCAGATCGCCGCCAACCGGGCCTATTTCGGGGCCACCCAGGTGGAGATCATTGAAGACGAAAGCTTGGCCGCCCTGCCCCACCTGCCCCCGCCCGACCGCGTGTTCATCGGCGGCGGCGGCGACCGCTTGGGGGACATCATCCGGGCCGCCCACGAAAAGCTGAACCCCAAGGGGGTCATTGTGGCCAACGTGCTGACCCTGGACGCGCTGCGCCTGGCCACCACCACCATGCAGGACTTGGGCCTGGAACTGACCGTCAGCCAAATCCAGGCGGCCCGCTCGGAAAAGCTGGGGGAGAGCAAGTATTTGAAGGCCTTCAACCAGGTGTGGATCGTCAAGGGCGAAGCGGACTGATGGCCGGGCTCTTCGTCCCCGGCGGAATATTTTTTCCGTCACCCCGGCGAAGGCCGGGGCCCATGCCTTTCCCGTGGCGTTTGCGCAGTGTTGGTTTGTCGGCGGCGCCAACGGAAAGGTATACATTCCGGCCTTCGCCGGAATGACGGCACGATAGGCAACAGCAATTAACAAGTTCATCAAGGCACACAGCAATATGGAAAATCCCGTAATATTCGTCGGAGCCGGGCCCGGAGACCCGGAACTCATCACCGTGGCCGGGCAAAAAGCCCTGGCCGCCGCCGACCTGGTGGTGCACGCCGGGTCGCTGGTCAACCCCCAAATTTTGTCCTGGTGCCAAAGCACGGCCCGGCTGGTGGACTCCGCCGAACTGAGTTTGGAAGAAATCACCGGGGAAATGGTTGCGGGCTGGAAAAGCGGCCAAAAGGTGGTGCGCCTCCACACCGGCGACCCCTCCATCTACGGGGCCATCCACGAGCAGCTCGTGGTGCTGAAGGCCAGCGAGGTGCCCTGGAAAATCATTCCCGGCATCACCGCCGCCCTGGCCGGGGCGGCGGTGCTGGGCCTGGAATACACCCTGCCGGAAATCACCCAGACCTTCATCATCACCCGCGCCGCCGGGCGCACCCCCGTGCCCGAGGGGGAGGATTTGGCCCTCCTGGCCAAAAGCCGCTCGTCCATGGCCATTTACCTCTCCGCCACCCAGGGCGAAACCGTGGGCCGGGTGCTGGGCGAAGCTTATGGCCCCAAAGCCACGGTGGCCATGATTTACCGGGCCACCTGGCCTGACCAGCAAGTGATCTGGACGAACTGCGAAAATCTGGCCGAGTCCCTGGCCGCCGAAGGTTTAGACCGCCACACCCTCATTCTGGTGGGCCCGGCCCTGGACGCCATTTACACGGGCCGCGAGACCCCCAAATCCAAGCTCTACGACGCGGCCTTCACCCACATGTACCGGGCCGGGAAGGACGAGGCGGCTGACCAGCCCGCGGGAAAGAAGCCGGATGAAGCCTGAAACCCACAGCCTCCGCGAGGCCACAGACAGCCCACACCCGCCGACCTTCCGGCGGGTGGCCGTTTATGCCCTGACCCGCCGGGGCGCGGAACTGGCCGCCCGCCTGCGCGACGGCTTGGCCCCATTGAGCGAGGAAGCAGCCCTCTTCCTCCCCCGCCGTTTGGCCCCGGTGTTGGAGCGGATTCACGGCGCGGAAGCGGCGACGCTGTTCGACACCTTGCAGGAAACGCTGGCGGAAAATTTCCACAGCTTTCACGGCCACCTTGTGGTTGGGGCCGCCGGGATGGTGGTGCGCCTCATCGCCCCACTCTTGACCAGTAAAAAAGACGACCCGGCGGTGGTGGTGCTGCCGCAGGACGGGCGTTTTGCGGTCAGCCTCCTCTCCGGCCACCTGGGCGGCGGCAATCAACTGGCCTGGGAAGCGGCCCGCGTCAGCGGCGGCCAGGCGGTGGTCAGCACGGCCACGGATGTGGAAGGCCTCCCGGCCCTGGAAGTGCTGGCCCGCGACTGCGGCCTCATTCTCGAAAATTTCGCGGCCCTCCCGAAAATCAGCCGCCGGCTGGTGGACGGCGAGCGGGTGACGCTGTTCGACCCCCACCGCATTCTGCGCCCCCATCTGGAGCCCTGGGCCGACCGCTTTGAATGCGTGGAAACGCCCCCGGCGGCCACTGTGCCGCAGGTGCGGGTGGATTGGCGGGAGCGGCCGGACGACGGGCAGGTTCTTTGCCTGCGGCCCCAGGCCGTGGTTCTGGGGCTGGGCTGCCACCGGGGCATTGATGTGGACGAGATGCGGGAATTTATTCAGGCTACCCTGGCTGAGGCGAAAATTTCGCCGCTGTCCGTGGCCTTGCTCGCTTCGGTGGAAACCAGGCGCACGGAACCGGCCTTGCTCACCATCAGCCGGGAAATGTCCCGGCCCTTTATAACCTTTACGAAAGAAGAGCTGGGGGGCGTGGCCACGCCCAACCCCTCGGCCAAAGTTGCGGAAAGAATAGGAGTACCATCGGTATGCGAAGCGGCGGCAATGCTGGCGGCCCGGACGGGCAGTCTGTTGATAAGCAAAAAGAAGAGCGCCAGGGGCACCCTGGCCGCCGCCCTGCGGGGGTGGGAGTGATGGAACACAAAGCAGTCTTGGAAATAGTCGGCCTGGGCTCCGGCGGGCTGGACGGCATTAC
>JAITVE010000257.1 GCA_031285975.1 Candidatus Adiutrix sp.
ATCATCCAGTATTATATCCATGGCCCGCGCAAGGCGCAGGCCCAGGGCGGTATCCACAACATCGGAAGAGGTGAGGCCGTAATGGAAATAGCGGGCCGGAGGGCCCACCTGCTCTTCAATGGAGGTGACGAAGGCAATGACGTCGTGACGGACTTCTTCTTCCAGGGCCGCGATGCGGCCGGGGTCAATGCGGGCTTTGTCAGCCACTAAAGCGGCGGTGTCGGCGGGAATAAGGCCCAATTCACCCTGGGCCCGGCAGACGGCCAGTTCCACTTCCAGCCAGGATTCGTATTGGGATTGCAGCGACCACAGATCGCTCATTGCTTTTCGCTGATAACGGGGTATCATGGGTTTCATCCATTAAGGAATAGTATTTTGCGCACGTTCAAATTATGAGGAGAAATAGGCCGGTCGCGGATGAAAGCCTGTCTGAAGCGGATTTTCCGGCCCAAACAGCTCGCGCTGTTTGTCATTCCACCGCAGATGCACTATACTAGCACAAAAATTTGTTGAAAAACAGCGCAAATTTCTAGACAGACGCCGCGCAGCGGGGCCGAGGAGCAGATGACCGAAAACATTCCGAAAATTGCAGCCGCCTTTTTCACCGACTTCGACGGCACCATCAAACCCGAAGACCCGGAAGGCCTCGCCCCGGCTGATATCCAGGCCTTCAAAGACATGGGCGCGGCCGGGTGGGTGCGCGTGGTGGCCACCGGCCGCAGCCTCTTCGGCTTCGCCAAGGCCTGGCCCCTGGGCCTGGAGCTGGACTGGCTGATATTTTCCTCGGGCGCGGGCCTGTGCTCCTGGGGGCCGATGGGGCCCGGCCCGCTGTTGACGGCGCGGGTCTACAGCCCCGCCCAGGCCGAGGCGGCGGTGCGGGCGGCCCTGGCCCTGGGGCACGGCTTTTCCGCCTACGCCGCCCCGCCGGACAACCACCATTTTTATTACCATTTCCCGGAGCGGCCCTCGGCGGGTTTTCTCAAACGCTTAGAAATCTTCGCCGCCCAGAGCCGCCCCTGGCCCGCCGACGGGCTGGAACGGCTGGAACGCGGCTCCCTGAAACTGGGGGGCCACCTGCTCATCATGGTGCCGGAGGCGGAAGTGGAAGCCGCCGAGGCCGAATTCCTGCGGCTGGCTCCGGGCCTGTCCATTGTCCAGGCCTCCTCGCCTTTCAGCGACAGCCACCGCTGGCTGGAAATTTTCCCGCCCAACGTTTCCAAAGGCCGGGCGGCGGCGGATTTGGTGCGGCGGCTGGGCCTTGACCCGGCCCTCTGCGCGGCGGCGGGCAATGATTACAACGACCGCGACCTTTTGGACTGGGCCGGAAAGCCCTTCATCACCGCCGACGCGCCCCCTGACCTGCGGAGCCGGGGCTACCGGGTCATCCCCCCCGCCGGACGCGGCGGCCTGGCCGAGGCCTGGGGCCTGGTCGGGGGCCGCCCGGCCACGCGGGGCTGACGTGCCCCCCGAGGCCGCCCCCACTGGCCGCGACCGCCGCGCCCCGCTCTACCGGCTCACGGCCGGGCTGATTCTGGCCGCGGCCCTGGCCGCGCTGTTGCCTTTCCCGGAACACCGGCCCGCGCCCGCCGAAGAGCCCCCCGCCGGGGCCGTCTACCGCCCCGACGGCGGCCAAGAGCTCAGCGCCCACGGCCCGCTGGCGCCCAATGCCCTCACCGCCCTCAACCTGGGCCGCCGCATTGATGTGACCAACGCTCCGGCCCGCCTCCTGGCCGCCCTGCCCTCCCTGGGGGAAAAAAGCGCGGTCAAGGCGGCTTCCGGCCAACTGACCGCCCGGCAGCGGGTTGCGCTGCGGGATTTTATCCGCAATATCAATGCACCTCAGCAAATTGACGAGAAAAAGTAGAAAAATGCGTACAGACCAAGCTTTAAATATTTATGAAATACGCGCCCTCAGCCCGGAGGCCCTGACTGTTTTTGACCGCCCCGGCGTGCTGGAAGGCCTCGGCCCAGCCCTGGCCGGGCTCCATTGGGAGGCCGACTTCGCCTTTGTTTTCTTCTGCGACGAGCCGGGGCCGGAAATTGCCGCCTTTCTGGCCGCCCACCCGGAGCTTGATTTGCGGCACATCCACCAGCTCACCTACGCCCAGTGGCAGGACGGGGCCGACGCCACGCCCTTCACCGTGGCCGGGTTATGCGTGATCCCGGCTGGGGGACAAGATCAAAACTCAACGCATGGCAACGGCTTGCGGCTGGTTATTGCCCCCGGCCTGGCCTTTGGTTTTGGCGGGCACCCCACCACGCACAGCTGCCTGGAATTTTTGGCGCGGGCCTGCGAAGGCCGGGGGCTGGGGGGGCCGCCCCGCGCGGCCCTGGACTTGGGCGCGGGCACGGGGGTGCTGTCCCTGGCGGCGGCCCTCTGGGGCGTGCCGCAGGTGACGGGGGTGGACTACAGCCACCTGGCCGTGGACGCGGCCCGGCATAATATCACCCTCAACCAGCTAGCGGAAAAGGTGAAAATCCACCGGGGCCCGGCGCAGGATTTCGCCGCGCAACCGGCTGACCTTTTGCTGGCCAACCTCCACC
>JAITVE010000295.1 GCA_031285975.1 Candidatus Adiutrix sp.
AGAGCGTAATTTTCGCCGCCGACGGGCCGCGCGGGCCGCGCGGGGTGGCCAAGGCCGGGCCGCTCTATTTGGCGGCCAAAACCGGGCGGCCCATTTACCCGGCGGGCACAGCCTGCGACCGGCGGAAAATTTTCAAAGGCAGCTGGAGCAAAACCGGCCTGCCGCTGCCCGGTTCCAGGCTGGTGGTGTTCGTTGGCTCTCCCCTCTCTTTCCCCCCGGAAGCCGCCCGCTGGCCGCTCCACGTGCAGAGCCGCGTCCTGACCGCCGCCATTGAAGACGCCGCCCAGGCCGCCCGGCGCGAGCTCACGCGGTGGGTGAAGGGCGAAGGCTAAGTAAATTCGGTTGACAAAACCAACTTAATACTGTATTGCAAGAAGTTAGGGACAGCGCTGTAATCTCTTAGAGGGCGACAGCGCGAAGCCCCCGGCCTGAGTCCGCATCATTACCCTTTCAATACTAGAGCATTTTGCAATTTACCTGCCTTTAGTAAATTGCAAAATACGCAAACATCCGGGCGCTTTTCATTTTTCGCATATGACCTTGAAAAAGAAAAGCGCTCTGGCGGCGAACGCAGCGCGAACCTTTGTTGACGCAGCCGCCTTGAATCTCTCCCTTTTCTTTCGCTGCCTCAAGTTTCTTTCGTTGCCTCAAGCTCTCGCGCCAGCCCTCCTTCCCGGAGCGGCCACCAACGGAGACGCCCGCAAAACCCTTTTTGCCGGCCGCCTCTGAAACACTCCACACTCGTCAGAGTACTCAGCTGTAAAAAGTCCCTTCAGCCTTATCTTGAGTTTCATCAGTCTTGGCAATCGGTCGCGTAACGCTTTTCAGCGTACTTTTTTGGAGGCGAGCCATGTCTTTGCAGAAAAAAATGTATCTTGGGTTTGCGGTGATGATTTTACTGGCTGCTTTTACCGGAGCCATGGGCATTCGGGCCTTTTGGATGACAGACGCCCTGGTGATGGACGCGCAGAATAAAGTGGTGAGCGTCAGCGACATTCTGATTCCCGCCAACCAGCGCGTCACCCAGGTGTATACCGACGTCAACCAGGCGACCCTGTTTCTGCGCGCCTACAGCTTTAACCGCCTGGCGGTTGATTATGACGAGGCCGTGGGCAATATCGGCCAAATCGACGAGCGCATAGCCGCCTTGACTGAAATGATAAACAAGCCGGAAGCCGCCGCCGTTTTGACCCAGGCGCGGCAGGACATGGAGCGCGCGCAGCGCGAATTTCAGCCCCTGCAATCCCTGGCCGAAGACCTTCACGCCTCCATAGGGCGCAGCGACGCCCTGCAGGAACAGATAGACGCGGAAATCGCGGCTGTCAACGCCCTGTTGCGCGATTTGCATGACGCGGCCACGGCGGAGATTTCAGCGCAACTGGCGGACATAAACGCCTTTGGCCTTACCCCTGAACGAGACCGCGCCGTGAAAACCTGGCGCGCTTTGGACAGCCTGCGCGACGCCCTGGGGCTTGTGGAAGTGGAATTTTGGCAGGGGCGCGGGAAATACGGCGAAGCGGCCGCGGCCAATTTTGCGAATATTGACTCGCAGCTGGCGGAGCAGGAAAAACAGCTTCAGGCCTTTTTGACCAGCGGCCTTCCGGGAGAAGCCGGGGTTTTGGAAAAGTACAAATCCCTGGCCGGGCATTTGACGAACTACGCCCGGTTGGTCAAAGACTTTTCCGTTGAATGGAAGGCCACTTTTGACGTCAACGCCCAGGCGGGTAAGGCTTCAGGCGTTTTAACGGACACCTTTGACCAGATGGATGTGTATACCGCCGACCTGTCCGCCAAAAGCGCCAAAGAAGCCCGCGAAAGCACAGAGGCGGTGCAGGCTTTGGTGAACCGCTCCATTGTGATCTCCATCGGCATTTTGGCGGCCTCCGTGCTTATCGGCGCGGTGTTGGCCTTCCTGCTCACGCGCAGCATTGTGCGGCCCATCAACACGGTTATCACGAGCCTGTGCAACGGGGAAGCAGTCATAGGCAAAGCCGCCTCCCAGCTCAATCAGGGCTCGCGCGATTTGTCCGAAGGGGTGACCGTGCAGAGCGCATCGCTGGAAAAGACCAGCGCGGCGCTGGAATAGGTTTCGGCCATGACCAAAACCAACGCGGCCAATTCCCACCACGCCAATGAGAACGCCCTGAAAACATCGGCCATGGTGCAAACCGGCGCCAAGGATATGAGTGAAATGTCCGGGGCAATGGCAAAAATAAGCGAGCATTCGGAACAAATCAGCCACATCATCAAAACCATAGAAGATATTGCCTTTCAAACCAACCTTCTGGCTTTGAACGCCGCCGTGGAAGCCGCGCGCGCGGGCGAAGCGGGCCAGGGCTTCGCCGTGGTGGCGGAAGAGGTGCGCAACCTTTCCGGCCGCTCCACCCAGGCGGCCCAGGACACGGCGGAACTCATCAACGCCACGGTCAGCAGCGTGCGGGACGGGGGGGACATTTTGAACCGCCTTTCTGAAAGTTACGGCGAAATCGCCTCAAGCATCGGCAACATGCAGAGCGTCATCGGCCAAATCGCCGTGGCCTGCGAAGAGCAATCCACAGGCGTGGACGAGATAAACACCAGCATCTTGCAACTGAACAGCATCACCCAGCGCAACTCCCTCGGCGCGGATACAAGCGCGGAATCAGTCGCTCACCTGGAAAAGCAGATCGACGAACTGGGGGGCGACATCAGAACCCTGCGCGGCATTGTCTCCGGCGCCAAATTCGCGGCCCAGCTTGAGGATCCGTGTGAGGACTGATTTTTACGAACGGAATCAACTGTCTGAATGTTCTTTCCGATAGTCATCCAAGCTGAGATCGTTTGCCCCGCCCGCAAAAGTTGGGTCATTTGATTGCACGGGATCATCTTCCCAGCCGCAATAATCGCAAATTTCATATCCGCCAGCCTCAGTAAAGCTTGGACGGCCACAGCATGGGCATTTCAGCAAATCCATTATAAATACCTACCGCTTTTCCCAGCCCGCCGGGGGCCAGGCCACTTGATAGAGGCGGGGCCACAATTTGCCGGTGAGCCAGAGGCTCGCGCCATCCAGGGCCAGGCCGTTGAGCACAATGTCCCAGGGGTCGGCGGTGCTGCTGAGGCCGTCCTTCTGGGCTAACGCCCTAAGGGGCGCGGCTTCCAGCCGGAAGCGCACCTGCCCGCTCGCCAGGTCAATGGCCAGCGCCTGGTCGGAGCCGTAGACATTGGCCAGCATCAGGCCGGTGGCGGGGTCCCACTCCAGTTCGTTGAGTTGGGGAATTTCCTCGGCCCCGTCCCGCACGGTCACGGGGGGGCCGTCCGGGGCGAAATCGCCGGGGCGGTGGGGATGCAGTTGAGCACTGCCGTCGGAACGCCACAGCCGCCGCCCATCGAAGGCCAGGCCCCAGCCCTCCCCCGCGTAGCTGAACCGCCCCTTGAGGGACAAGTCCCCGGCCGCGAGGATGAAGCCGCTCCCCTCCCGCCAGGTCAGCACATACACGTCCCCCCCGGCTTCGCAGGCCCCCTCGGCGAAAAATTCCTTGGCGAAGGCCGCCCGCTTCAGCGGCTCCGCGCCGCCCCGCCCAAAGTCCCACAGCGACACTGCCGAACGCCCGTACAGCCCCGACGATTCATACAGCCGCCCCCCGAAAAAAAACAGCCCCTGGGTGTAGCTGTCCGCCTGGTGCGGCCGGGAGTTCAGCAGCG
>JAITVE010000311.1 GCA_031285975.1 Candidatus Adiutrix sp.
GTTCTCGCTTTGGCCGGATTGGTGGGCGGCCAAAACGAGAACAACGCGGCCAGGGAGATGTACAAGTTGTTTATGGACTGCTCCTAAGGGCAATGTTTTATCGCCCGCTGCGGGCGGGCACGGTCTGCGTTTCCGGCTCCGGGTTCTGGGGGAGGTTGCCGCGGATGAGGAAGTTGCGTTTGACGGATTCGAGGACTTGGTTGGCGTTGTCGAGGCCGCGGCGGGCGTCGCGCATGGCTTCGGGGGCGCGGCGGGTGGTTTGTTCCACTTCGCGGGTGATGGCGCCGATGCGGCCCACAATGGGCGGGAGCGACTCGCCCAGAGAGCCGGAGACCGAGGAGAAATCGCCGGTGATGGCCTGAACGTCGGTCAGAATTTTTTCAATGACCCGGAAGGCCGCGTCGCTGGCCACCAGTTGGCCCAGGGTGCCTTCGCCCCCGGCTACCGATGAGGTCACGCGGCGCACGTCGCTCAACATGCCCATGAAGGGCCCGGCCGGGTCTTGCAGTTGGGCGGTGAGGCTGTCGATGTTGACCATGATGGCTTCGGCGCGGGCCAGCATCACGTCCAGCCGCAGGTCGCGGAAATAGTCTTCAATGCTTTTGCGCTCCACCGCCGGGATTTGGCCGCCACGGGGGATGACCGTGGTTTTGGGGCTGCCGGGCAAGATGTCCACATATTCGCTGCCAATGAAGGTGGGGCTGCCAATGGCCGCCACGCAGTCGGTTTTGATGCGGTCGGCGTATTCGGCCAGGATGGAGAGGTGAACCTTGACTTTGTTGTTGTCCGTCAGTTCCAGCTTGGTCACCAGGCCGATGTCGGTGCGCCGCAGCTTGACTTTCACCCCCGGCGACAGGCCGTAGCCGTCGTTGTAGAGCGCGTAGTAGGAATAGTAGGAGCGGAACCAGTCGCGGCCGCCGCCCACAATCACCGCCCCCAGGAAAATGAGCCCCAGACCGGCCAGGAAAAAGAGCCCGGCCAGTTTTTCTTTTCTGGTGTAGGGGGTCGGCATGAACCTCAGGCCTGGGCTTCGCCGGAGCTGACCTGGTTGCGCCCGGCGCTTTTCGCCTGGTACATGGCCTGGTCGGCGCGGGCGAAAAATTCCGCCGGGCCGTCGCCGGGCCGCAGCTCGGCCACGCCCACGGAAATGGTCACGGCCACGGTCAGTTCGTTATTTTTAAACAACTTGAATTCCACGGAGGTAATGCTTTTCCGCACCTTTTCCGCCACGCCGAGGGCGGCCTGGATGGTGACGTTGGGCATCAGGATGACGAATTCGTCGCCGCCGTAACGGAACACCAGGTCGTCGCTCCGCAGGGTTTCGCGGGTCAAGCGGGCCACATAGGCCAGCACCCGGTCGCCGGCCAGGTGGCCGTAAGCGTTGTTGAAATCGCGGAAATAGTCAATGTCGAAAACCGCCAGGGCGCAGGTGCGCAGGCTACCGGAGCTCACCGCCTCCAGGGCTTTGACGATCTGGCTGTCGTAGGCCCGGCGGTTGTAGATGCCGGTTAAGGGGTCGCGCAGGGACACGGCCCGCAGATTTTCAATTTCCTGAATCATTTCAGAGCTTTGCTTGGTGAAGGCTTCATAGTCGCGGCGGCTTTTTTCCAGCTTCTGTTCTGCCTGAACCCGTACCGCGTCCAGGGTCTCCAGGCGGGTCTGATCCGCCGCTTTTTTGCGCTGCACGCAGTCGTTGAGTTTCATCACTTTTTCGGACAGGCGGCCGCACAGATGCTCCAGGTCGGCGGGGCCGTTTTCCACCATGGAGCCGATTTCGCGCAGGCCGGTTTCCATGGCCGTGGTGAAGCTCTGTTCGCTGGCCGTGAGGTGGGACTGGCTGGCGCTGACCGAGCCGATGAAGGCCTCTTCCGCGTTTTCCAGGTTTTTCAGAATTTCGCCGATCTGCTTATAGGCGCGGGAGCGTTCCTCCCACAGGTCGTCACGGATTTTTATAATAAAATCCAACAGATTGCGGATAATATCTTCCAGCGGAGTATCAGTTTTGATAAGGGCGATCAGCCCCTGGGCCGCGTCGTCATACTGCTTGGGGCGGATGGAGGAAACCTGGTTGATGGCGGAAATCAGCAAATCGGCCAGGGGGGCGGTGATGAGGCACACCTCCTGGGCCGGGGCCGCTTTTTCTTCGCTGCGGACATCCAGGCCGCCGCCATCCCGGACTTCCAGGGAGCGGCCCTCCTTAACTTCCAGGGAAGCGCCGCCGCCGCGCCGCCCGATTTCATCCACCACGTTGGAGAGGGCGTAGGCGCTGCGTTTCAGCGCGTCCGGCTCGATGACTTTGGACGAGGCGATGAGGCGTTCCAACTCCTGCCGGGCCGCCTCAAAGGACGGGCCCCCGGCGGCCAGGATGTCGCCCAGGGACTCCAGCAGGTAGGTGGCGGATTTTTCAAGCTCGATATTATTGAGATTCTCTTTGGCTGCCATAGTGAATTCGTCCTCAAGGCCGTCAGTTGCCGCCCGGGGAGGTGTTTTTGCGGGAGAGCACGGGAAATTTAAAAAATTCGACCCCTTCTTTGCGGAGCATTTCGTCCTGCCCCTCGGTGGACATGCCCCGGATGTTGCGGCGCTCGCTCACGCCGTAGTGCATTTTCAGGGCTTCGTCCGCGAAACCGGCGCCCACGTCGTCGAACTCGCGGTCAAGCTTGTGGGAAAAATCCTCCCAGCGGCGCATGAATTCGCGGGCTTGCCCGGCGGCGGCTTCGGGCTGGGGCGCGGCCGGGGGTTCCGGGCGGCCGGACTTGACCAGGCCGAAGGTTGAGGGCAGGCGGCTGATATTTTCATCGGCGCAGATGGGGCAGGCGAGGAGTTTTTGTTCAAGCTGCGCGCTCAGGTCATCCAAGTCCTGAAACCAGCCTTCAAAGTGGTGGCCCTGGGAGCACATGAGATCGTAAATTACCATACCTGCATCCGGCGTGAAATTCGTCCGGCGGAGCCGCGCAGACTTTTCTCATGATAGTCGGATATGGGGCTATTGTCAATGTTCTTACCGACGCAGAAAATCCAGGCTCTTCCCACACTGGCGGCAGCAATCGCGTAATATCGCCGCCCCCCGGGACATTTCCGCCTCGCTCAAATGGGCGTAGCCCAGGATGACTTCGTGAGCGTGAGCCCCGTCCCGGCACAGGGAATATGATTCCACGGGAACGACTTTGAGGCCGCGCGCGTACAGCTCGCCCACAACGTTTTCAGTAAAGGCGACTCCCGGGAACCCCGCCACCAGATGCAAACCCGCCGCCTGCCCCCTGATTTCAACATGACCGCCAAAGTTCTGCGACAAACAGCGCATCATGTGCTCACGTTTGCGCTTATACAGCTTTTTCATCTTCCAGGTATGCCGCTCAAGCCCGCCGCTGTTGATGAAGGCGGCCAGGGTGTGCTGCGAGAGCGCATCCGTGTGCACGTCAGTGTACATCTTTTCCGGCCTCCAGGCTGCCAGCATTCCCTCCGGTATTATGGCGAAACCAAGGCGTATGGCCGGGGCGAGAATTTTGCTGAAGGAGCCGAGGTAAATCACCGTATCCGGGGCGAGCTCATACAGCGAACTGACGGGCGGCCCTTCATAGCGGAACTCGCTGTCGTAGTCGTCTTCAACAATAAAACATTCCGTCTCATGGGCGAAGCGGATCAGAGTCTGCCGCCGCTGCACAGGAAGGATGCCGCCCAAGGGATACTGATGCGACGGGGTAACGTAGACGAACGCGACAGGCTGCCCCGCCTCAAGGCCCGCAGGCAGAGCGGCGCAGTCCATGCCAGAGGCGTCGGCCCGTATTCCCCGGACAGTGTGCCCGGCCCTGGCCACAACTTCCACAAGCCCGCGATGCACGGGGTCTTCCACCAGCACCAGGGAATTTTCCCGGCGCAGCAGTTGGGAAACAAGCCGCAGCCCCTGCGTGGAGCCGGAAGTGATCATGATGCGCTCAGGCATCGCGCGAATTCCGCGAACCCGGAAAAGGTAGGCGCTAAGCGCCTCCCGCAATTCCCAAACCCCAGCCGGTTCACAATACCGAAACGCGGAGGCGGGCAGCGCCTCACAAACCCGCTGGTACAACCGGCCCCATTCCTTTCGCGGAAACACGTCCATATCCGGCATCCCGGAACGGAAATTGATAACCCGCCCGTCCGCTGTTTTGGAGGAAGAGGCCGCAACGGCTATTTGCGTCGGCCTCGCGGACAAGGCGCTGGCGGCGATGCCCCCGGCCACAGTTGTTCCAGACCCACGCCTCGCTTCCAGATAGCCCTCGGCCAGGAGCTGCTCATAGGCTTCAAGCACGGTGTTGCGGGCCACCCCCAGTTCTTTGCTGAACGCCCGGCTGGAAGGGAGCTTTTCCCCAGCCGCAAGGCCGCCAGAGAGGATGAGCGCCTTGACGCGCTCATAAATCTGCCTGTTCAGCGGCAAGCCGCTTTCCGCTTTCAGTTCAAGCCACATGAAGCCCCACAAGTGGTATAGTTAAAATTTTGAAAAAGTGGCTCTTTTAAAACCACTTCACATACTATACAGTCAGGCCCATGGGAGTGCAAGCCGTTCCTCACCAAAAACCTTATGGAGAAAGAATCAATGCGTATAACACATGAAGCCGCGCAAAGGCACCCGGGGACAATTTTTGGGCTTATGGCCGTCACCGGCCTGAACACCCCGCCCGACCGGGCTGGCTGGCAGGCCCTGCGCGAGGAAGAAACCAGCGCTTTTCGCTCTGCCTGGGCGCTCTATGACCGGAAAAACGCCGTCTTGCGGCCGCCGCTCAATGCGTATGCCGGGTACTACAGGCAGTTCAAAAAGACATATCCGGTTCTGCTGCAAATGGAATCTGTGCTGCTGAAGGGCAGAAGCATCCAATCTTCAAGCCTGGCTGTTGAAACCATGTTTATGGCGGAAGTCAAGCATGGCCTGTTGGTGGCCGGGCACGACCTGGAAAAGCTCTCGGGCGGCTACACGCTGAACCTGGCCAGGGGCGGCGAAAATTTTACCATGGTTGCGGGCCAGGCGCGCACTTTGAAAACGGACGACCTGTATATGGCCGATGGAGACAGGATTCTTTCCAGTATTCTGGAAGGGCAGGATTATTACACCAGGCTGACGGAGCACAGCGCGGGCGCGTTATATTGCGTGTATGGCGTTGGCGGCGTTACCGCCGCGCACATGGAAGACTTTTTTATGGATCTGGCCCGCTACACCCAGAGCGCTTTTCCCGCGGCTCAGGTAGAGGCCGGGCGGGTTTTTACAGCCTGACGCCCGGCTATTATGTAACTGCAAACTGATGGTTTTGCCCGGCGGCACAGGCTTTGACGTGGTGCCGCCGGGGCAGATCACTCCCCTGCCCCAGCTTCCGTTTTTCAACCGCCGCCGAATTCGAAGCCATCACTCTTCGCCGTCTTTTTCGTCATCACCCGCCAGAATGCGGATTTTGCGGCGCTGTTCGAAGGTGGCCATGCGGCTTTCCAGGGGCGCGGCCGACTCGGGGCTGTGCTTGGGACGTTTGAGGAAGAGCTTGAAACCGCCCGACTGTTCCTCGGGCTGCGGGGGCTCGTCTTCGTCGTCTTCGTCCATGGTTTGGAGCAGTTCCAGCGGCTCGTCGTCTTCATCGTCGGCCATGGGCTGGAGGAGCTCCAGCGGCTCGTCATCGTCATCATCATCCATGGTTTGGAGCAGTTCCAGCGGTTCCTCGTCGTCGTCATCGTCCATGGGCTGAAGGAGTTCCAGCGGCTCGTCGTCGTCTTCGTCAGCATCGTCGACCGGGCTGCCCAGGGTGATGACCGTTTCCGTCAGTTCCACAACCCCGTCGCCATCGTCTTCGGCAAACTGGACGAGTTCCACCATGGCTTCGTCGTCGTCGTCATCTTCATCGTCGCCGAGGGGGGTGAGTTCCGGGAAATCGCCGTCGTCGTCGTCGCTGTCGTCGTCCGCCGTTTGCTGAAGCAGTTCCAGCGCCGTTTCATCAGGGCCGTCTTCGGGGAAGAGCGGCGCTGATGCAGGGGGAGCCGCCGGAGTGTCGGCGGGCTCATCCGCAGCCGCGTCCGCATAGCTGACAAAGCTGAGGGGCGGTTCTTCGGCTTTTTCCTCAGCCGCAGGGGGCGCGGCGGGGGTGAAGGTTGCGATGGGTTCCGGGGCCGGTTCCGGCTGGGGCGCGGGAGCCGCCGCCGGGGCCGGGGGGATGGGGGTCTCGCTCGTCCAGGCGATTTTCTGGTCGGCAGGGCGGCCTTCGTTGATGGTCTCCACAGTCAGGGCCATGACTTCCGGCAGACGGGCCTCCACGGCCTTTTCCAGGGCCGCGTCCACCTGCTCGGCCACAGCCTGGGCCAGAGCCGCCGGGAGGCGCTCGGCCACTTCGGCATTCAGGACGGGCGGCAGTTCGGCTTCCACGCGGGCCGCCAGGGCCTCGGGAAGCTGCACAGCCACGGCCTCGTCCAGGGCATGATCAAGGCGGGAGGAGACTTCCTCCATCAGCTTTTCAGGCAGCTGAATTTCCAGGGCCGTGTTCATGGCGTCCGGCAGGCGGTTTTCTATTTCCGTGGCCAAAGCCTTGGGGAGGCGGGCCTCCACTTCCTCGCGCAGGGTTTCGTCAATGCGGCGGGCCACCTCGGCCGCCAGGGCCTCGGGCAGGGCTTTTTGCACGGCGGCTTCCAGGGCCTCGGCCCGGTGCTCGCGCACGGCGACTTCCAGGGCGGCGGGCAATTCCTTTTCCACGGCCACGGCCAGCACTTCTTCCTGCCGCCGCCGCAGTTCCTCGCGGGAGCCGGGGAATTCTTTTTCCACGGCCTCTTCCAGAGCCGCAGGCAGGCGCGTTGCCACTTCGGAGGCCAACAGGGGCGGAATCCGCAGTTCCACCTCGCCGCTCAAAATGCCGGGGAGGCGTTTATTGACCTCAATTTCCAGGGCGCGGGGATAGTTTTCGGCCACGCGGCGCACCAGGAGTTCCGGCAATTTGGCCCGCACTTCGTCATTCAAAGCGTCCTGCAAATGGGCCTGCACTTCGGCCTTGAGGGCGGCGGGAGCACGTTTTTCCACCTCGGCCTTGAGCATATCCGGGATGCGCTTTTCCACCTCGGCGGACAGAATGTCCGGGAGTTTCAAATTCACTTCTTTGGCTAAAGCCTCGGGGAAGCGGGCCCAGACTTCGGTTTTCAGGGCTTCGGGCAGTTTGGCTTCCACCTTGGGGGCCAGGGCCGCCGGGAGTTCCTCGGTGACGCGGGCGGCCAGGGCCTCGGGCAGGTGCTTTTCCACGGCCTCGGCCAGGGCCCCGGCGAATTTCGCGTCCACTTCCTTCAAAAGGGCCTGGGGCAGATATTTTTCCACTTCCACGGCCAGGGCTTCGGGCAGCTTGTTGTCCACCGCCGAGGCCAGGGCGTAGGGCAGCCGGGTTTCCACCTTGATGGCCAGTTGCACCGGGAATTTGGCCTCCACCTTGGCGGCCAGGGCGGCCGGAAGGCGGGTCTCTATTTCCTGGGCCAGGGCTTTGTCCAACTCCTGGCGCAGGCTGTCGGCCAGCACTTGCGGGAGGCGGGCTTCCACTTCCTGGGCCAGGCGTTCGGGCAGGCGTTTTTTCACTTCCACGCCCAGCACTTCCGGCAATTTTTCCCGCACCGTGGCCCCCAGGGCCATGGGTAAACGCTCCTGCACGGCGGCGTTGAGGGCCGCCGGGAGTTCCAGGGCCACGGCCTGTTTGAGGGCCGCTTTTTTCTCGAAATTATTCTTGATGGTTTCGCCCTCGGCCTTCTCCGGCAAGGAAAAACGGTTTTCTTCATCAAGAATCAAGTCAAAGAAGCGGCCGCGCAGGATGAGGCTCCGCACCATGCCGAGGATGAGCTGGCGGTAGGTGTCGGTGGTGAAGTCAAAGGTGAAATTGAGGGAGTCGAGGCTTTCAGCGGTCAGGTCGCCGCCGCCTTCGGGCTCAATGAACATCGGCAGGCCGTCCGTGTCCTTGAACATGCGCCGCCAGGCGGATGCGGGCAGCACCCCGCTGCGGACGGCCCCTTCCAGCATGGCGCGAAGCTCGGCCTGGAAGGCGGTGAGGTCGTCGAAGAGGTCGGCGTCGGGCAGGTGCTTTTGATAACGCTCAAAGAGGGGGCGGTCTTTGATATCGTGCTTCAAATTCAGGGAGGCCAGCACTTCCTGGTATTCGCGCCAGTTGATGAGGTAGCGCGGCACTTCCACCATAATGTCGCCGCTCACCGATTTGATGATGACCTGGCTCAGTTCGAATTTGAAGTTTAGAAAGGCAATCAATTCTTTAGTCATAACCGTGCTCGCTTCGCGGGGGAAGGTGGCGGGACGTTTCCGCAACCGCCGGATAAACCACACTGTATCACGCTTATTTAAGCATAATTATGCTTAGATGACTATCATTATTTTTCGGCCCCAACTCTGGTGTTTTTACGAGTACAAGGCAACAAGATGCTGTACCTGTTGCGGGGAACAGATTGGGAAGGCCTCCAACAAAGTAAAATTTAACGAAGATGCCCATCGCCGCTGACGATGAAGCGGGTGGTGGTCAGTTCCCGCAAACCCATCGGCCCGTAAGCGTGGAGGCGGGTGGTGCTGATGCCGATTTCGGCCCCCAGGCCCAGGGCCCCGCCGTCGTTGAGGCGGGAGGAGGCGTTGACCATGACGCAGCCCGCCTCCACCTGGCGCAGGAAGCGGCCGGCGCGGCCTTTGTCCCGCGTGGCAATAACTTCAGTGTGGCGGGAGCCGCAGCGGGCAATATGCTCCAGGGCCGCGTCAAAATCCGCCACAACTTTAACCGCCAGGGTTAAGGCCAAAAACTCGCGGCCCCAGTCGTCGGCGGCGGCCGCCTCGGCCTGGGGCAGGAACTCTAGCGCGGCAGGGTCGGCTTTCAAGGTCACGCCCAGTTCGCGCAAACGCTCCCCGGCCAGGGGCAGGAAAGCCGGGGCTTCGTCCTGGTGGACGAGCAGGCACTCCAGGCTGTTGCAGGTGGAGGGCCGCTGGGTTTTGCCGTTGACGAGCAGGTTCAGGGCCATGTCCACATCCGCGCCCTGGTCTACGTAGAGGTGGCAGACCCCGCGAAAATGTTTCAGCACCGGGATGCGGCTGTGCTCGCTGACAAAGCGGATCAGCCCCTCCCCTCCCCTGGGGATGACCAGGTCAATGGTTTCGCTGAGGGTCAAGAGTTCTTTCAACTCGTCCTGTCCCAGGCTGGGGAGGACGGTGACAGCCTCGGGCCTCACCTCCGCCTCTGCCAGGGCTTCGGCGAAGATTTTTTGCAGCACGGCGGACGTTTGGGCCATTTCCTTGCCGCCCTTGACGATGAGGCCGTTGCCGCTTTTCAGGCATAAAGCCCCGGCCTCCACCACCGCGCCCGGGCGGGCCTCGCAGATAAAGGCTATGAGCCCCAGGGGGATGCGGAGGCGGCTCACTTCCAGACCGCTGTCCAGCACCCGTTCGTCTGAAATTTCCCCCACCGGGTCGGGCAAAGCCCGCACCTGGGCCACGGCCCGTGCCAGTTCGGCCACCCGGCTTTCGTTCAGGCTCAGGCGGTCGATCATATGCTCGGCCATGCCGCCCGCCCGCGCCGCCTCCGCATCGCGCCCGTTGGCCGCGAGAAGCTCCGCCGTGCTGGCCACGAGCCCGCTTTCCAGAGCCAACAGCAGGCGGTTTTTGAGTTCGGTATCAGCCAGGGCCACATCGCGGGAGGCTTGGGCTGCCCGCTCGGCCACGGTTTTGATGGAAAGAGTGTTCATGGTTTTTCTCTGATGAAAAAATTCAAGCACTATGAAGGTTACAAAAACGGTCAGCAAACAGGCCCCAAAACGGACTAAAAAGGCAAGATCAGTATACGATGCCAGCAACCCTCCAACAAGAGCGCCGGCTATGACGCTAAAAAAGAACTGAGCAGATTCCCGCTCTTCTGTTTTATCTCTTTGCAACGCCACAATGAGACCTCTTGACGCTTTCTCGCAATAGACAGTTTACAAGGGAAACAGCGTCTCCTGCGCGCCATTGGCTTCCGACGGCGAAACGAACACCACCTGGGGCCAGACCGTGGGTTTGCGGCTGATGGAGTTGCGGAACAGGGCCCGCACTTCCCGCTGAATGGCGGCGGTCAGTTCCCCGGCGTTCGGGGTTTCGCGCCAGGCTTCGGGGGAGCGGGCGTTCTGCCAGTCGCGCACGGCCTTTTCGGCCACGGCTTCGGCTTCCAGGCTCAGGTCAAGGTCGCTTTCGTAATGCACGCCGCTCAGGGCCGCTTTGGGCGGGGCCAACAACTCCCGGCCGTCGGCGGAAAGCACCACGGTGATGACCACCAGGCCGCCCCCGGCCAGTTTCAGGCGGCTTTGCAGCACCGGGTCGCCGGGCTCGCCCAAGCGGTTGCCATCCACCAAACGGCGGCCGCTTTCCACGGGGTCGCCGCGCTGGGCGCCGCTGTCGTTTAAAATCAAGGGCTGGCCGTTGCCCAGAATCCACACCTGCTCCTCTGTCCAGCCCAGGTTCAGGGCCAGTTCGCCGTGGCGCACCAGCTTGCGCGTTTCGCCGTGGACGGGCACCAGGTATTTCGGCCGGGTGAGGTTGAGCATCATCTTCAAGTCCTCGGCCTGGGCGTGCCCCGAGGAGTGCACCAGGGTGCGGCGGCTGTCGGCCACCGTGGCCCCCTGGCGGTAAAACAGGTCGATGAGCTCGGCAATGGCCTTTTCGTGGCCGGGGATGGAGCGGGCCGAGAGGATGACGCTATCCCCGCTTTGGATGCGAATCTGCTTGTGGTCGCCGTGAGCCATGCGGTAGAGGGCGCTCATGGGCTCGCCCTGGCTGCCGGTGGCCACGATGACCAGTTCGTCGTCCTTGACGTTGGCGGAGTCGGCCAGGGGGACTTCGTCCTCGTCCTCAATGTGCAGATATCCCAAGCTTTTGGCCAGCTTGACGATGTTCAGCATCCCCCGCCCGGCGAAGGCCACCTTGCGGCCCACGGCCTGGGCGGCCCGCGTCACCTGCCGGATGCGGGCCAGGGAGGAGGCGAAGCAGGCCAGGATAACCCGGCCCGGCGCTTCCTCGAAAATTTTCTCCAAATTGCGGCCCACCATGGTTTCGCTGTCGGTGCAGCCGGGGGAGTCGGCATTGGTGGAGTCGGACAAAAGGGCCAAAACGCCCCGCTCGCCGTATTCGGCGAATTTGTAGAGGTCGATGCGGTCTTCGGAATTGGCCTGGTCGATTTTGAAATCGCCGGTGTGAATAATGGCCCCCAGGGGCGTATTCACGGCCACGGCCAGGCCATCGACAATACTGTGGTTGACCTGGATGAATTCCAGGTCAAAGGGCCCCACGTCCAGCTTTTGCCGGGGGGCGATTTCCACCAGGTGGGTGGAGCCCAGGCGGGCGTCCTTAAACTTTTCAGCGGCCAGGGCCAGGGTGAGGCGGCTGCCGTAGACGGGCACGTCGTGCCCCAGTTCGCGCATCAGATACCCGGCGGCGCCGATGTGATCCTCATGGCCGTGGGTCAGCACCAGGCCGCGCACCCTGTCGGCCCGCTCGATAAGCCAGGAAAAATCAGGGATGACCAGATCCACGCCAGGCATACTGGCCGCGTCCGGGAACATGAGCCCCGCGTCAATGACCAGGATGTGATCCCGGTATTCCAGGGCCATGCAGTTTAAGCCGATTTCGCCCAAACCGCCCAGGGGCACTATTTTAATTTCAGTAGGCAAGATTCATTAATCCTTATTTTCACAAAACGTCAGCCGCGTTCCAGGCCGGACGACAGCGGGCAAACCACGCGGCAAATATTGCAATTCACCACCCCGAAGCCCCGCGAGTTGGTTTCATAGGTGTTGGGGCGGCAGCGTTTCTGGTCGGCGGTTTCCCCGTTCAAAGCTTTGGTGGGGCAGGCTTCCAGGCAGCGGCGGCAGTTTTTCAGGCACACATGTTCGGCGGGCGGCGAAGTGGCCAGTTCCAGGTCGGTCAATATCCCGCCAATGGTCAGCATGTTGCCGAATTTTTTATTGAGCAGCAGGGTGTTGCGGCCCAGCGTCCCCAGCCCGGCCAGCACGGCGGCGTGGCGCATGGACATGAGGCCCTGGCCGCGCAGCGCGTCCTCGTCCCAGTAATCATAGGGCGAATCGGCCGGGAGCGGCACGGCCAGGCCGCCCAGGTCTTCAATGGCCAAGGCGGCCTGAGAGGCTATGCGGTCAACCTCAAAGACGTTGATTTCAATGGCCCGGTTATAGACAATGCGGGGGCTGACCAAGGCGGCGCCCTGGGGCATCCGCTTGGCAAAAATCACCGCTGACCGGCAGCCGCTGAAAATATCCAACGGATGAAAACCCTCCGGGGCCTCGCCGAAAGCGTCCACATGGGCCAGGCCGCACACGTCGGCCCCCAGGCGGAGCAGTATTTCCTGAATTTTCGCTTCCATGGGGCTCAGTCTTCATCCGTTTTCAAGACGGCCACAAAAGCGCTCTGGGGCACTTCAATCTGGCCGACCATTTTCATGCGCTTTTTGCCCTTCTTCTGCTTTTCCAGCAGTTTGCGCTTGCGGCTGATGTCGCCGCCGTAACACTTGGCGGTCACGTCCTTGCGGAAGGCGCTGATGGTGGTGCGGGCGATAATCTGCCCGCCGATGGCCCCCTGGATGGCGATTTTGAACTGCTGGCGCGGCAACTCGTCTTCCAGGCGTTCGCACATGTTCAGGGCGCGCTGGCGGGCCCGCTCCCGGTGGACGATGACGGAGAGTGCGTCCACCTTGTCGCCGTTTAAGAGGATATCCACCTTCACCAGGTCGTTCTGCCTATAATCCAGCATCTCGTAGTCAAAGCTGCCATAGCCCTGGGTGACGCTTTTGAGGCGGTCGTAAAAATCGTAAATCACTTCGGCCAGGGGCAGTTCAAAAGAAATTTCCACGCGCCCCGGAGTGGGATAGTGCATCTGGGAATTTTCGCCCCGCCTATCGAGGCCCAGCTTCATAATGGCCCCGATGTACCGTTCCGGGGCCATGATGGAGGCCCGGATGTAGGGCTCGTAGGCTTTGTCGATGTAAATCGGATCGGGGTAATCCTGCGGGTTGTCGATCATCAATTCCTCGCCGTCTTTGAGCAGGAATTTGTAGCGCACCGAGGGCGCGGTCATGATGATGGACTGGTCGAATTCCCGCTCCAGCCGCTCCTGCACGATCTCCAGGTGCAAGAGGCCCAAAAAGCCGCAGCGGAAGCCCAGGCCCAGGGCCGCCGAACTGTCCTTTTGATAAACCAGGGCCGCGTCGTTGAGTTTATATTTTTCCAAGGCTTCGGCCAGGGCCGGGAAATCGTCCGAGGCCACCGGGTAGATGGAGGAAAACACCACCGGCAGCACTTCTTTAAAGCCCGGCAAACGCTCGGTGGCCCGGCGGTCGGCCAGGGTGATGGTGTCGCCAATGGCCACGTCGGACACGGTTTTGATGCCCGCGATGATGTAGCCCACCATGCCCGCCGAAAGCTCTTTCACCGGCTCGCGGTCGAGGCGGAACAGGCCCACTTCCTCCACCTTGTGCTCGGCGGAGTTGGACATGAGCATGATAATATCCCCGGCCCGGAAGCGGCCGTCCATAACCCGCACGGCCACGATGGTGCCCCGGAAGGGGTCGTAGTGCGCGTCGAAAATGAGGGCCTTCAGCGGGGCCTCCGGGTCGCCGATAGGCGCGGGGATGCGGTCGATGACGGCCTTGAAAACATCCGCCAGGCCCTGCCCGGTTTTGGCCGAGGCCAGCACGGCCTCCTCAGGGTCCAGCCCCAGGTCGCGCTCAATCTGCTCTTTGGCCATGTCAATGTCAGCGGCCGGGAGGTCGATTTTGTTGATGACCGGGACGATGGTGAGGTCGTGCTCCATAGCCGCGTAGAGGTTGGCCAGGGTTTGGGCCTCCACGCCCTGGGCCGCGTCCACCAACAGCAGCACGCCCTCGCAGGAGGCCAGGGCCCGTGAGACTTCGTAGGAAAAGTCCACATGCCCGGGAGTATCAATCAGGTTGAATTCATATTTCTGCCCGTCCGCCCCCACCACCGGGAGGGTGACGGCGCTGGATTTTATGGTGATGCCGCGCTCGCGCTCCAGATCCATGCTGTCGAGAATCTGGCTGCGGAACTGGCGGTCATCCACCAGCCCGGCCTCCTGAATAAGCCGGTCGGCCAGGGTGGACTTGCCGTGGTCGATATGGGCCACAATGGAAAAATTTCGTAAATGCTTCATTAAGATAAGGCCTTTTATAAAATGTACGGCCAGTTGGGATAACTGGCCTTTTACCATTATAGCGTATCCGGCGGGTTTAGGCAATGATTGAGAAAAACGCGTTCACCACGGCCAGCGTTTGACCAGGGCGCGGGCCAGTTCTTCGCTTTGGGACATGGCGTCGCGGATGGCGGCGCGGCCCCAGAGGGTGAGGCGGGCGGTGAAGGGGAGATGGGCGGCGCGGCGGCCCACGACGGTTTTGATGTCCAGGCTGGCGGACAGAAGGCGCGGGATGAGGCGGGCCAGGAGGGCCAGGCTGAGGGCCAGCTTTTGGCCGTTGCGTCGGCCGAGAACCGGGGTCAGGATGCGCCCGGCGGAGAGGGCCAGCTCCAGGGGAGTCTTGGCCAGCATGAGGTTCAGGCCCAGGGCCAGCCACACGGCCAGGTTGACCACCGGCTTGAGTGTGGACGGCTGCACCAGGTGAATCAGGCTGAGGAAGGCGGCCCAGAAGGCCAGGAACGCGGCGGCCAGCTTCACCAGCCGCCGCCCGTGGAAACGTTCAGGCGCGAGAATGGCGGCGGAGAGCCAGCCCAGGGCCGCCGCCGGAACCAGCCAGCGGGCCTCCACAAAGGGCACGGCCAGGGCCGTCAGCCAGACGGCCGCCCACAGGGGCACGCCCCCGGCCCCGCGCATAAATCTACGCCAGCCCGCCATCACAATATTAACAACTCAATTATCGGCCAGGCGCAGGGCGTCTTCGGCGGCCTGCACGTCGGCGGGCACGTCCACTTCCGGGGAGAGCCCGGCGGCGATGACCACTTTGATGCGGGCCCCGTTTTCCAAGGCCCGCAACTGTTCCAGCCGCTCAATGCGCTCCAGGCGGCCCTCGGGCAGGGTCACGAAGCGGCGGAGAAAGCCGGAGCGGTAGGCGTAAATGCCGATGTGCTTATAATATTCCTCTTCCCCATCGCGGGGCCAGGGGATGGGAGCCCTTGAAAAATAAAGGGCCTCGTAATCGCGGTTGAAAACGACCTTGACGTGGTTGGGGTTGTTGATGTCCTCATGGCTGGTGAGGGGCAGGGCCAGGGTGGCCATTTCCAAAGCGGGGTCGGCCTGGAGCGGCCCGGCGGCCAGGGCAGCCTGTTCCGGGTCGAAGGCGGGCTGGTCGCCCTGGATGTTGAGGATGATGTCCTCGTCGGCCAGGCCCAGAATTTCGGCGGCCTCGGCCAAGCGGTCGGAGCCGGAAATGTGGTTGTCGGCGGTCATGACCACCCGGCCGCCAAAGCCCAGCACGGTGCGCTGAATTTCGGCGCTGTCGGTGGCCACCAGCACATCGTCAATGCCCGCAATAGCCTGGGCCCGGCGGTAGACGTGCTCTATCATGGGTTTACCCAGAATGGGCACCAGGGCCTTGCCCGGAAAGCGGGTCGAGCCCCAGCGGGTCGGAATGAGCGCGATGAGTTTCATGGGCAGCCTTCCTCTTTTTTTGTAACCGTTCACGTATATATTAAGGATCAGGTCGGCCAGGCTTCCGTTTTCCAGCCGCTGTCCCAGAACATCCATTCAATTTTGGTGGCACCAGGGCGCGGGCCTTTCCCGCCATGCCTGGTCTTCCGGGCCAAATTTCTAGGCCGGATAGCGGCCTCGAAACGGTTCCCCCGTTTCATATTCAATGCTGGATGCAATTTTGTCCCGAGTAAAACTCCTCCCCTCCAAACGTCTCCCAAGAGGCCCGAAGCGAGGCGCCGGGGCCAGCCTCAGGGCCTTATCTATATTTTTTAAAACTATCCCCTTTTTTTGCAGGAGGAATAAAAGCATTTTTAAAGACAATGTGGACTCTCTCTCGGTATTTTCATCAATAACGGTGTAATAATGAGAGCCGACGATGTTTAAGGCGCTAAAAAACATTTTCCCCAAGGCGGTATGTTCAATGCCCAGTTCGTCGACAATCGCCGCCGGCTCGCCCCAAGCATATTCAAATTTTTCATTACCGGCCAGATCATTCCACAAACGCGGCAAAATTTGGCTGACGAGATCCGCTTCGCTGGAATTATTTTCGGCCAGATAAATTTCCAACCCGCGCAGGGCCACCGCCGCCCGGCCCCTGACAGACAGCCGGCAGCTCTCGTAAGCGACCGTCGGCAGACCGGCAAAACTGAAGCTGAAAATTGGCTCCCCGAAAGAAGTTTGCCGCCCCCAACCTAAATGGCGAGAGCCGAACAGTCGGCGCGCCATAGCCATCAGCAAGTTCAGGCGGGGAGGCCGCAGGTCGACAAGAATAATTTCGTTATCTTTCAGGAAAGCCAAAATTTTTTTAAAAATATCGATTTTTTCATTGCGGACAGCCAGGCTGATCGGCTGACCACAGTGAGACGCGGCCAGGTCAAAAGCGAGTTCCAATATTGACTTGAATTGCGGTTCTTTTATGGCGTCAAAAGCTGAACCGCAGGTCACTTTCCAGCGGTGGCGGTCATTGTGGAGCCCCCAGTAATAAAAACAACTCAATTCCCAAAAAATTTGCGACAGATGCTGTTGCTCGACTTGGCCGTCGTCATACAGGAATTGAAAAATGCGCAAACCCTCAGCGGCGACATGAGCGAGTTGACTTATTGACAGCGCACGGAACCATCGCCGGCACCCCTCGGCCTCCAGTTCAAGGATATGGGCATATGCGCCCATCATGCTCATGGACATACTATATCAGACTGCCTGCCATATTCAAATTATATTTCTTCATTGCCCCTGAACGCGCACGTTTTAATTCGACCGCGGCCGCCTCCACACCGGCGACCAGCCGGCGGAAACTTTTTGGCCGATGGCCACCATGATTTCGGAATCCGGCGGCAGGTATAAATCCACGCGGGAGCCGAAGCGGATCATGCCGAAGCGTTGCCCCCGGCGGAGTTCCTCGCCCTCCCCCACCCATGAGACAATGCGGCGGGCCACCAGACCGGCAATCTGCACCAGGGCCACGCGGCCCTCGGCGGTGTCCAGCACCAGGGCGTTGCGCTCGTTGTGCTCGCTGGCTTTGTCGAAGCTGGCGTTGACGAAGAGGCCGGGGTAATAGTTCTGCTCCGCCAGCCGCCCGTCCAGGGGAATGCGGTTGACGTGGACGTTGAAAACGTTCATGAAGATGCTGACTTTTTTGGCCGGGCCATGGGTATAGGGGTTATCGGCCACGTTTTCAACGCGGATGACGCGGCCGTCAGCCGGGGACAGGCCAAAACCCTCCGGCGGCGTGGGCCGTTCCGGGTCGCGGAAAAACCAGACTACGAAGGCGGTCAGAAGGAAAAACACCGTGGCCCCGAAGCACATGTCCGCCAGCGCGAAGATGAGGAAACACAAGGCTGTGCCGATGATGAACACCAGCCCCGGCCGGGCCACCGGCAGCGAGTTGTTGATATTGACGGCCGGAACCCTGACCTGGAAATAATCTTTCATGCTTCTCCTCACCTTCTGTATGTAGAGCCGCAACGCGGGGAAAGCGTTGCGGCGTAAGCCTTAGGCCAACCCTGCCCGCAGGCAGTCGTGAATGTGCAAAATGCCCGCCGGTGCGCCCGCGCCCTCTTCCACCACAAAAACGGTGGTGATGGCGCGGCGCTGCATCATCCCCAAAGCTTTGGCGGACAAGGTGTCCGGCTGAATGGTGACCGGGTTGGGGGTCATGATGTCCCCGGCGGTCAGGGTTAGAAAATCCGCTTTCATGTGGCGGCGCAAATCGCCGTCGGTGATGACGCCGATGAGCGCGCCGCTTTCGTCCACCACCCCGGTGCAGCCGAAACTCTTGCCGGTGATGGTGTACAGCACTTCCGGCATGGCCTGGGCGCGGGTCACCAGGGGAATTTCGTCGCCGCTGTGCATAATGTCCCGCACGGACATGAGCTTGCGGCCCAAATGCCCGCCGGGGTGGTAGAGGTGGAACTGCTCCTCGGAAAAGCCCTTGGCCTGTATGAGGCCCAGGGCCAGGGCGTCGCCGAGAGCCATCATCATGGTGGTGGAAGTGGTGGGCGCGCTGTCGAAGGGGCAGGCCTCGGGGAGGTTCGGCAGAATCAGGGCCACCGCAGACTGGGCGGCCAGGGTGCTGTGCGGGTTTTTGGTCACGCCGATGACCGGGAGGCCGCCCCTGGCGCAGAAATCCAGCAAACTGCCCAACTCGGCGGTTTCCCCGGAGTTGGAATAGGCCAGCAGTACATCGCGGAGCGACAGCATCCCCAAATCGCCGTGGGCGGCCTCGGCGGGGTGGATGAAATAGGCCGGGGTGCCGGTGGAGGCCATGGTGGCGGCCACTTTCCGGGCCACGTGCCCGCTTTTGCCCATGCCGGTCACGGCCACGCGGCCCTCGGCTCCGCCCAGCAGTTCCACGGCACGCACAAAGTTTTCGCCCAGCGTCCCGGCCAGGGCCTCAAGCCCCTGAGCCTCGCCCTTCAACACGCGAACGCCTTCCGCCAGAAGCGCGTCGGCCGATATTTTCAAAATTCCCTGCGCCACAAACGTCTCCGATGCTTCACACTTGAATGGTCTTCAGGCCCCGCGCCAGCTGGTCGGGGCAGGAAGTGCCCTTGTCTTCGCACATAATGCCCGACAGAATCCCGATCACTTCGGCAATTTCGCGGCCCTCGGCCAGCCGGGCCACGCCCTGCAAATTGCCGTGGCAGCCGTCCTCAACGTCTATCCGGCGGATGACGCTGCCCTCCGTCTCCACGGTCATGCGGGTGGAACACACCCCCTGCGGAATAAAAACGTGCTTCATCACGAGTTCCTTTCAGCGGCTTGCAAAAATTCGGCCCAGACCGCGTAGGCCTCGGGCAGCAGGTGGAGGCCGTCACTGGTGTAGTCCAGCCGCAGCTGGCGGTTTTCATCGGCCAGGGCCTCGAAAAGGTCGATAAACACCAGGCCGCGCTGGGCCGCTTCGTCCGCCAGCCGCCTATTGAGCCACACCAGTTCCAGCGTGGGCGGGAGGCCCGGAAAGGACGCTTCCAAAAAGGGCAGCATGGAGACCACCCGCAACGCGGTCTGCGGCGACCGTTCCCGGATTTCGTCCCAGATGCGCAGGTGGATATCGCCGATTTCATCCGGCGTGGCCCCGCGCAGAAAATCATTAATGCCGATCTGCACAAAAATTTTATCCGGCGTCGGGGTTAACGCGTCGTCCAGCCTCCCCCAGACCCCGGCCACAGTGTCGCCGTTGATGCCCAAATTCCGCACCCGCGCCCCCGGAAAAACGCGGCTCCAATCGTGCCCGGCAGTGAGGCTGTCGCCGAGCATGACGATGCGTTTTTCGGCGGTCATTGGACGGCCCTGGGAGCGATGGTTCCGGCGGCGTGGGCGGCGCCGGTTTCAGCCTTTATGGGCATCACGACAAACGATTCCCCGGCGGCCGCTTGCTCCGCCGCCCGGCTGATGGCGGGCTTCAGCGCCGCCACCCAGGGGTCATAGGCTTTGGGCCGCAGGTGCAAACCGTCGTAGGACAATTCCTTCGACAAACTGCCCGCCGCGTCGCTCAGGCTGGAATACACATCGATGTAGCGCAGGCCGCGCTCTTTGGCCGCCGCCCGCAAGAGGTCGTTGGTTCGTGCCACGGGCTGGCCCCAGCGCGGGTAGCGCTTGGCCGAGACGGGCAAAAGCGAGACTATGTGCAGCTCGGCCTCCGGCAGCCGTTCCCGCAGGGTCTGCCAAATTTTGAGGTGGCGTGACACAATGCCTTCCGGGTTGGGTTTCTTTCCCATGTCGTTAATGCCCGCCTGAAGGAAAATTATCTCCGGCTGGGCGGTCACCACGTCATCCAGGCGGGCGGCGATGCTCCAGGTGCTGTCGCCGCTGACGCCCAGGTTCAGCACCTCGGCTTCGGGCAAACGCGCCTGCCAGTCGCACCCGGCGGTCAAACTGTCGCCGAGCATGACCACGCGGGGCCGCTCCCCGGCCCAGGCCACGGCGGCCGCCAGGCAGAGCGCCGCCGCAATCACTATGCACAAACGCTTACGCATCGCCGCTCTCCGCTTCCTCAAAGGCTTCCGGGCCAATCTCCTCCACCGGGGCTTCCGTCAAAGGCCGGGCCTGAAGGGCGGGCGAGGCCTTGGGCAGGCCCACTACCAATTGGCGGTAGATGTACACCGAGATGGGCACCCCCAGCAGCATCCCCCACATGCCGATGAGGCTGTGGGCGATGTAGAGGATAATCAGGGTCATGACCGGGTTGATGTGCATCACCGCCGACACGATGCGGGGGTTCAGCACGTAGGCCTCGACCAAATGGATGACCACAATCATCACCGCCGCCCACAGCCCCAGGCTCACGCCGCCGGTGTTTACGGCCATGAGCGCGATGGGCACCGAGGAAATGAACACCCCCAGCACGGGAATCAGCCCGCAGAAAAACACCACCGTGCACAAAAGCACCGTGCCGCCGACGCCCAGGATTTGGAGGCCAATAAAAGTCAGCGTGGTGTTGATGGCCGAGATGAAAATCTGGGCCCGAAAATTTTCCCCCACCACCTTGGCGAAGAGCATCACGCTGTCCGCCGTCTCCTCATACACCGCCGAAAGCCGGGTGAAGCGCAGGGCCCGCACGCCCATGGTCAGGCGCGGCAAGTCCAGCATTATCAAAAAGCTGAACAACAGGCCCAGGAAAAACCAGCTCACGTAATGCACCCCCCGCTCCAGCCCCCTGAAGCCCATGTTCCAGCCCCGCAAAATCATCTGGTCAGGGGTGAGCATGGTTTTGATGCGCCCGGCCACCGAGGCCAGACTTTCGTTTTCCGAAAGGTTGGAATCCACCCAGGTGTTGATGGTGGTGAGGGTTTCCGGCAGTTGGTCGGTAAAGCTTTTGGCCTCGCTGAACAGCCGGGGCATCACGAAAAAAATGAAGCAGACAATGGCGATTAAAAACAGCACGTAGATGAGCACCACCGTGAAGCGGCGGCGCAACTTGGCGCTGCTGCGGTGCAGCCGGTGGGTCAGCCCGCCGGTGATGAAGCACATGACGTAGGTGATGAACACCAGCCCGAACATGTCCCTGAACAGGTACATGAGGGCCGCGAAAGCTGTCCAGATAAGGAAGACTTTATTGGTGCGGGCAAAGCGGGCCAGACTGAAACTCATGGTGCCTCTGAGCGACGGATCGCGGTGCGGGTGATACATCTTCGACTCGAAAATTACGCGGGCTGGCGGCTGAACCAGTCCCAAGTTCCGCCTAAACCCTCCCGGAGCCCCACCCTGGGCGCGTAGCCCAAGAGGCGGGCGGCCCTGTCAATGGGCCCGGAGGAATGGCGGATGTCGCCGGGGCGCGGCGGCGCGAATTCAGGGGCGTTCTCGCGCCCGGCCAAAGCGGCCAGGTGCCCGTATAACTCCCCAATGGTCACGCTCCGCCCGCTGCCGATATTAAAGGCCAGGCTGGACACGCCCGGACGGACGGCGGCGGCCAGGTTGGCCCGCACCACGTCGTCCACATGCACAAAGTCGCGGGTCTGTTGGCCATCGTCAAAAATGAGCCCGGGCCGCCCCTCTTTCAGCCGGGCCATGAACAGGGAAATAACCCCGGAATACGGCGAGTCCGGCAGCTGGCGCGGCCCGTAGACATTGAAATACCGCAGATACACGGATTCCAGCCCCCGGTGCCGGTCAAAAAACAGGCCGTAATGCTCCCCCAGCAGCTTGTGCAGCGCGTAAGGCGTGTCGGGCCGGGGCGCCAAATCTTCATGCTGGGGCACGGCCGCCTCGCCATACCCCGCCGATCTCGAGGAAAACACCAGCCGCCGCGCCCCGGCAGCGGAGGCCGCCTGATAGGTGTTGAAAACCCCTAAATCGTTCAACTCAATGCACTTGCGCGGATTTTCAACGCTCTCCGGCACGGCCACCAGCCCGGCCAGGTGGAACACCGTGTCCACGCCCTCCATGGCTGCGGCCAGGAGCTTGGCATCGCTGATAGAGCCTTCCAGAAACTCGAACCGCCCGCCCGCAGGGGGCAGGTTTTCCCGCCGCCCGGACGACAAATCGTCCAGCACCCGCACTTCGCCCCCTTGCGCCAAAAGGGCTTCCGCCAGGTGGGAGCCGATGAACCCGGCCCCGCCGGTGACCAGGCTTCTGGGAAAATTCCGCGCCGGGGACATCAGTCGGTTTCGTCTTCCCGCTCGGCCTGATAGATCATTTCCATGGTCAGGTCGGTTTTTATGGCCTCAAGATAGCCGATAAGTTCGGGGATGCTGTCGGTGTTGGTCATGAACGAGAAGCGGGAGCCGCTTTTGCGGCGGCCAATGACCAGGGCCTCTTCCAGGGGGTCGTCCGTGGGTTTGGTCAGGGCCTCCAGCACCTCGTCGAGCACCGAATAGCGTTTAAATTCCAATATCTTCATAACCCAGCCCCCAAGGGATTCATGGCCTCAAAGGGCCCTGTCGCGCCGCCGCCGGGGAAGGCCCCGCCAGCCCGGCCAGGCGCGGGCCGCCCCGCGCCCCGGATGCCGCCCCAACCGAGGCCGCACCCGTTATCAATAACTGCTTATCATGCCATTGAGCCCCTGCCCTGTCAACAGTAATATTTTCGACAAATTCTCCCCGCACGCGCCTCCCGGAACCTCCCTCCGCTGACGATATCCCCCGCCCGCCGCCCCTGTGCCGCGCCCTGGAAATTAGCCGCGAAAAATGCTATGCTGTCCGCATACCGCACATCAGAAATGGCGAAAAAAGCGTATGCAACGATCAGCTTATTGTCAAGATTGCCACAACTGCAAAGACTTCAACTCAAAGGAAGCCTATAATTGGGAACGCAAGCCAAGCCGTTATGTGCCGTCAGGCAGGTATCCGCAATATGGGTTGGCGGGCCTTGTTTTTGCCAGTTTTTGCATCGGACTAGTTACAACATTTTTATATAGTATTGCCTCTCCGCTCACAAACATAGGTAATGAGCTAGTAGATGTCCTTACAGGTTGCTGGATTCTTGTGAGCATAATTATTTGGATTTTTTTGTCTTATAAGTTTTACCGAGTGGCTGTCAAGGTTCTTAAAATAAGATGGCCTTTAATGGCTGGCATCTGTACCTTTGCAGGCCTTATCGTTGGGTATTTAACAGCGTGGGGTTTAACAAAATATGTAAATAAATCCCCACTGGACTTTTGGTCTTTTTTGATGAATGCTCATAAAACTACTGCATGGACTTATATAGAGGTGATTTTATATTCAATTATCGTCATCTATGGTGCAGTCACACAAAGCCAGTTGCCTTTTAGTGAAGATAGAAACAGATGGTATAAGAGAATCGGCTTACTGCCTGTTTTTGTGCCGTATAAATATGTGTGGGCAATGAATACTGTCATTTTTACTGGAGACTACCGAAAATTGCTCTATTGCTCAATTTATAAGTATTGGAACCATTCAGCATTTTACAAATATATAAGCAATATCACCGTTTTCATACATTTTGCACTGGGTTGGTCACTGTATAAAATATTCATTTATCATGATCGGGATAGCGACTCATGTTATTTAGCATATTGGAAAAGTGATATTATGGGGGAATTTGTCTCATTTAACAATTATACCGTTCCCAGAAAGTATGCCAAGGCTTTATATAAAAAGCTGAGGCAATATTGAGGAAGAACACGGCAGCCGCTAACTACATTTGCTACAAGGGGTGCCTTGGGGCTTACGTTCAGGGCAAGGCCAGCCGCCAGCAAAGAAGTTGCGAATAATGCTTGACTTTCAGACGAAATGGTATATACTTTCAAAGTTAATTTGCCATCTCAAGCAATCTGGGGTGCATGACAACCGGAGGGATGGCCGAGTGGCTTAAGGCGGCGGTCTTGAAAACCGTTGAACGAAAGTTCCGTGGGTTCAAATCCTACTCCCTCCGCCATAGATTAGCTGTTCACAACCAAAGTCGGAGAGATGACCGAGAGGCCGAAGGTGCTCGCCTGCTAAGCGAGTGTGGGGCGTAAAACTCCACCGAGGGTTCGAATCCCTCTCTCTCCGCCAGATTATTTTTATTTATCGTCCCATACTATCCATTTTAAAGCCTGCAAAGCCATATAAATCAAAGCTTTGCGGGTTTTTCTTTACCTGTATCGTCACATTCCGCCCCTTGACATCACGATAAAAAAGAGGTAACAAAAGAGGTGTCAGCCTTTGCTGTGGAGGTAACAGTATTTTGGAGGTAACGGAAGGGGGCTTTTTATGAACAAAGACTCAAACCCGGCCAGCCGCAGAAAGAAAAACGGTCACGGCCTGACAGACGTTGAAATCCGGGCTTTGAAACCCACCAGCGGCGCAAAAGGCGAACTGGTCAGAAAACGCTATCCTGACGGCAACGGTCTCTTTTTGGTGGTTGGCCCCACCGGGTCAAAGTGGTGGGAATACCGCTTCGCCTTTGAAGGGAAAAAGACCGGCATTGGCCTTGGAACCTATCCAGTTATTACCCTGGCGGTGGCCCGTGAAAAACACCTTGCGGCCAGGCGGGAACTTGCGGAGGGGCGCAACCCGGCCGCCACGGGGAAAAAGGCTCTATTGGGAGCCGCCAAGGAGAAAGCCGCTTCTGAAGCCGCCGAAGCCTCAGCCGGGGCTCTGACCTTCGCCAGTTTGGCCGAGTCCTGGCTTGAGAGCCGAGATAAAAACGGCATAAAGCGTGTAGAGGAAACGCGGGGTCGACTTAAAAATCATGTTTTCCCCACCTTGGGCAATGTTCCCATAAAAGATATTTCAGCCGCTAAGGTATTGGAAGCCATTCTGGCGATTAAAGCCAAGGGGCTGGAAGAAATGGCCAAACGCTGTCTTTCCTGTATTCGGCAGATTTTTAATTACGCCATAATCCGGGAGTGGGCCGACCG
>JAITVE010000313.1 GCA_031285975.1 Candidatus Adiutrix sp.
CCAAAATTTGTGAACAACGTAGGGCTGGGCCAGCGCCGCCGGGTCGAAGCCGCTGGGCAAGAGCATGGCCCCGGGGTGGAAGAAGTTGATCTGGTTATTGTTGCGGTCGGTGGCCACGGTGCACCCGGCGGTGGCGCTTCCGGGGTGAACCTTGACGGCCTGGAGCGGGAAGCCCTGGGCGGCCAGGCGCTTGAAATATTCGGCCCCGTCGGGGTCGTCCCCCAGGCTGCCCGCGAGGAGGGGCTTTTCCCCGAGTAAGCCCAGGTTGTAGGCAATGTTCCCGGCGGTGCCGCCGTAGGCCAGCTTGAGGGTATCGACCACAAAGCTGATGTTGAGCATGTCGATTTTGTCGGCGATGATGCTGTCGGCAAAGACGGCGGGGTAATTCATGAGGCGGTCGATGGCCAGGGAGCCGGAACAGATGATGGTCATTGCGTATCCTTGAAATGGCGCGGGGCGTCGGGCTCCGCGGCTGGGGACGGTTCGGCGGGCCGGGGGGCCGAGCCGAGGTCTATTTTGCTTTTCTTGTCGCTTCGCACCCGCTTGCCGGAGGCGGCCAAGGCGGCTTTGAGGTTGGTGGCGGCTTTTTGCATTTCCGGCGCGGGGGGAATGGCGAAAACCGGCGTCAGGGGCCGGAGGCCGGTTTCCCGCACCACGTTCTGCACAATGGTCAGGTATTGATCGGCCTTCCGCTCCTGGTCGCCCACCTGGATGCAGTAGTGGCGCATCTCCCCCCAGCCGGTGCGCAGGATGACGTCGGCGGTGCGCAGTTCGTCGCAGCGCTCCACGGGCAGTTCCAGGTTGAGGGCCAGGAAGACCGTGCCCTGGCCGCCGGGCGACCAGAGCTGCTCCAGGTCGGCGTGGGTGAGTTCAAAGGGCGGGAAGGCCTTGATGAGGCTGTCCAGGAGGTCGTCCAGGCCATGCCGCAGGTAGGCGTCGGTTTCCTCGGGGTCGTTTTGCATCACCAGCACCGTGCCCGGCTCGTACAGGCGGTTGTGGATAAGCCAGGCCCCCACCCGGGCCGCGCGGGGGTGGGCGTAGATGAGGTTGTCGAGGGTTGGGTACCAGTCGCCGTCGTCGGCGGTGTGGAGTTCCCAGCGCTGTAGCTCGCGGTTGCGGCGCAGGATGAGGCAGCGGGAGATGCTGCTCTGGTGGATTTGGTACGGCAGGGTCTCCACCGTGGATTCCAGCCCGCCCATGCGGGACAGGAGGCGCGCGGCCAGGGGGGCCAGTTCCTCTTCCTGCGGGTTGATTTCCCCGGGGTGGTGCTGCAAAAGGTGTTGGGCAATGCGGATGTAAATGCTGGCCAGCATGTTCAGCAGTTCGCCGCCCAGGTGCAGCCGTTCGCGCTCGGGCCAGTGCTTGTAGTGGAAGAGGCGGCTTAAGCGGGCGTGTTCCCAGCCCCAGCCCACGATCCATTTGTCCAGGATTTGCCGCTTGGGGGAGTCCGGCGAGGTCAGGAGCCCCGGCTGGCTGATGGCCGGGCCCATGATTTTCATGACCGCCGAGGTGCGCAGGAGGTCAAGCTGTTCCGGCGTGAGCGAACCCGCGCCATAGGCCACCACCCGTTCGATGGTCATAACGTAGGGGTCTACGGGGAGCGCCGCCGGGTCGGCCTTGAAGATGGCTTCCTTCACCTGGTGGCACAACAGCGGCCGCTCCGGGCCGGACTCCACATAGTCCAGCAGGGTGGCCATTTTAATGATGCCCTTGAAGGGGTCGTCCTCTGATTTCCTGGCCAGCCAGAGGGCTTCGGCCAGCAGTTCCTGCGGGCTGGGCGGGGCGGGGAAGCCCAGGTCGATATAGGCGCCCTCGGTGCGGCTGATGATCTCCCGGCTGAGGCCGCCGTAATCGCTTTCGCTGACCGACAGCGGCAGGCCCTGCCACACGGGGGGCCGCCCGGCCACGTACAGCAGGGTGCGGTAGAGTTCTTCCAGCAAAAGGCGCGGGGCGACCTCGCCCTCGGCCTCGGCCCCGCTGTGGCGGGAAACGCGGCCTTTGAGCAAATCGTCGGTGTTGACGGTGTAAAAGTGGGCCTCGGTGCCGTTGGCGTTCAGGGCCCAGGCACTGATGGCCCGCAGCTTTTGGAGCAGCAGTTCGAATTCGCGGGCGGAGAGGCTCTCAGGGTCGTAACAGACCCAGTAATCCAGGTCTGAGGAGGCGTTGTGCCCCACCGAGCCGGAGGAGCCGATGAGGAACAGGCTCTCCACCACGGGCCGCGCCGCCGGTTCGGTGGCCGGAACCCGCACCCGCTCCCCCTTGGGCCGCCACAGCTGGCGGTCGATGAATTTCACGCCGCAGGGGGTGGCCGGGTCGTCAATATAGCCGGGCATCTCCGGGTCGTTGACGTTCAGCAGCACCGGGGTGAGGTCGAAAACTTTGGCGAATCCGGCCGTGGCATAGCGCCGCAGCTCCACGATGCGGGCTTTATTGTTGGCGTTTTGGGCGATGAAATTGGCCAGAATTTCATCATGCGCCCGGCGGCCGTCTGCTGGGGAGTCGCTAGTCATGAGGGTATGCTACGAGAATTGCCGGGCTAAGTCAACATTTCCCTCAATTTATTCTTCTCAAAATGAGATGATTATCAATTCAAGAGGGTTTCCAGCCCCAGCCTGGAGGCCGTCCACAGGATAATACAATGATATTGCTTGATAAAAAAAAATCAACCGCCGGGGTAGTTTTGAGCCTGGGATTTGCAATACTGGGAGGCGGAGCCTCACGCATACCACAAAACACCACCAGGCCGCGGCCTGCATCAGGAGCCGATTATGACTGATTTTCAATTCACCTTGAATAAGAACCTGAAAAAACCGGGCCAGGGCGCGGATTTGTCGGTGCTGAACTTTGACGTGGCCAAAAAAGTGAGCGGCTTTCACCGGAGTTTCGCGGAATACCGGGTCACCCCCCTGGCGGAATTGCCGGGCCTGGCCGCCGATTTCGGCCTGGGGCGCGTTTGGGTGAAGGACGAATCCCACCGCTTCGGCCTCAACGCCTTCAAAGTGCTCGGCGGGGCTTACGCCATCGGCCGCTGGCTGGCCGGGCGGCTGGGCTGCGACATCGGCGAACTGAGCCGGGAAAAGCTGGCCTCTGCGGAAGTGCGGGCCAAAATCGGCCAAATCACCTTTGCCTCCACCACCGACGGCAACCATGGCCGGGGCGTGGCCTGGACGGCCCAGCAGCTGGGGCAGAAGGCCGTCATCTATATGCCCAAAGGCTCGGCCCAGATTCGGGTGGACAACATCCTGGCCACCGGGGCCGAATGTTATGTCACCGACATGAACTATGACGACACCGTGCGCCTCACCGACTCCCTGGCCAGGGAAAAAGGCTGGGTGGTGGTGCAGGACACCGCTTGGGAAGGCTATGAGGAAATCCCCACCTGGATTATGCAGGGCTACATGACCCTGGCCGTGGAAGCGTTGGAGCAGATTCGGGAGTGCGGCGGCGAACGCCCCACCCACCTCTTCCTCCAGGCCGGGGTGGGCTCCTTTGCCGGGGCGGCCCTGGGCTTCGTGGCCGCCGCCCTGAGCGACCAGTGCCCGGTGACCACCATTGTCGAGCCCCGCAAGGCCGACTGCATTTACCGCTCCGCCCTGGCCGCCGACGGCCAGCCCCACAGCGTCACCGGCGAAATGAACACCCTCATGGCCGGGCTGGCCTGCGGCGAGCCGAGCACCATAAGCTGGGGCATTCTGCGGGACTACGCCTCGGCCTATGTCTCCATGCACGATTTTTACGCGGCCAACGGGATGCGCATCCTGGCCGCGCCCCTGCGGGGCGACGCGCCCGTCGTCTCCGGCGAATCCGGGGCGGCCACCATGGGGGCTTTGCAGCACATCATGACCGCCCCCAGCGCGGCTGAACTCAAGAAAGCCCTGGGCCTGAACGCCCAGTCCAAAGTGCTGCTCATCAGCACTGAAGGCGACACCGCCCCGGAAATTTACCGGGACGTGGTGTGGTTCGGCGGCCACGCGGCCGGAAGCCCTGAGTGATAGGCTGCCAGGGGCCGCCAAATTGCTTTGACGGCCCCTGGGCATAAAAAGAGAGATGTGCCATGCCGACTTTTACCCTCAACGGCCAGAGTATCGATGCGCCGGAAGGCTTGAATTTATTGGACTATCTTCGAGAGGAGGCCCGGCTGACCTCGGTGAAGAACGGCTGCGCCGAGGGGGCCTGCGGGGCCTGCATGGTGGTGGCGGACGGCAAGGCCACGCGGGCCTGCCTCCTGAACACCTCCAAGCTGGGGGGCAAAAATATCCTGACTGTGGAGGGTTTGCCGGAACGGGAAAAGGCTATTTTCGCCTTTGCCTTCGGCGAGGCCGGGGCGGTGCAGTGCGGCTTTTGCATCCCCGGCATGGTCATGAGCGCCAAAGCCCTCTTGGATAAAAACGCCGCGCCCAGCGCCGCCGAAATCAAAGAAGCCTTGAAATTCAACATCTGTCGCTGCACGGGCTACGTAAAAATCGAAAAGGCCATCCGCCTGGCCGCCGAATACTGGCGCGACCCCGAACGTCCGCTCGCGGAAACGGAAAAACTGTTCGGCCTTCTCGGCGACCCCATCCACCGGGCGGACGCGGCGGACAAAGCCCTGGGCCGGGGCCTTTACACCGATGACCTGAAGCCTGAAAACATGCTCTACGGGCGGGCGTTGCGCACCCCGGCCCCCCGCGCCTTCATCAAAAAAATCGACGTCAGCGAAGCCCGCAAACTGCCGGGCGTGGCGGCCGTCATGCTGGCCGGGGATATCCCCGGTGAACGCTACCTGGGGCACCTCTCCCACGTGCAGGACTGGCCCGCCCTCATCGCCGAGGGCGAGGAAACCCGCACCATCGGCGACGCTTTAGCCCTGGTGGCCGCCGAAAGCCCGGCGGTGGTGGCCGAGGCCCTGAAGCTCATCCGCGT
>JAITVE010000332.1 GCA_031285975.1 Candidatus Adiutrix sp.
GAAAAAGAGCGCAACGAGAGGCTTGGTCGGCAAAAACATACGGCTCTGGAAATGGATTCCTGCCTCCGCAGGAATGACGAGGTGGGGGGCAGGTAGAGTGTGCCGACAAGTTGCTCCACTGGCAATGGATACCGGCTACCGCCGGTATGACGAGGTGGGGGTAGGTAGAGTGTGCCGACAAGATACTCTCCTGGAAATGGATACCGGCCTTCGCCGGTATGACGAGGTGGGGGGACGCAGGGCGGCGGTAACACGAAGAGAAAGGCATAGGCCCCGGCCTTCGCCGGGGTGATGGGGGGGCAAACGAGATTATCCGGCTTTGCTTTGGGGCATATTTTTTCGCAATAACTCCTGATAGTTGATGAAAATGGCCAAATTATTCTGTTGACATACGGCTGGTTGTACGCTATCTGTAATCTTTACTATTTTCGATACAGCACAGATGACTCAGCAACGGGCAGGGCTTTTTTCGGCCCGATATTCGGCGGCATTTTTTGGGGCGGTATGGCGGCATTCTCTAACAGCACACGGCGGCTTTGTTTTCTGCTGGCGATGGCTTTCGCCCTGGCCGTGGGTCTGCCGTGCGCCTGGGCCGCCGAGGCTCCGGGGGAAGTGCGCCTCTCCGACGAAGAAGGCCTGGCGTTAGCCGCCACGCTCTACAACCGGGGCGAGCGGGAGGCCGCCGAGCGGGTTTACGGCCTGCTTTTGCAAAGCGGCCAGCCGGAAATAAGCGTGGAGGCCGCCTTCCTGCTGTCACAGATATATGTGAGCCGGGAGGACTACAACCAGGCCATCGCGCTTCTGACCGGCATTCTGAACCGCTTTCCCGGCCTGGCCCGCGTGCGGCTGGAACTGGCCCGCGCCTATTTTTTGAACGAAAATTGGGACGACGCCCGCTTCCACTTCGAGTTGGTGAAGGGCGGGCAGAACATCCCGCCGGGGGTGGCGGCCAATGTCGATATGTTTTTGCGGGAAATCCGGCGTAAAAAGAACTGGTCGCTGGAAGTGGGCTTCGGCTACGTGCCGGATTCCAACCTCAACCAGGCTTCCGGCATTACCGAGGAATGTATCGACACCTCCATGGGCCTTCTCTGCCGTGCGGTGGACGGTAAAAAGAGCGGGCACGGGGCGCGGCTGAACGTCACCGGCAATTATTACTGGAAGCTGTCCCAGAATGTCGGCATCCGCAGCACCCTGGGGCTCTACCTCACCGAATACGGGCGCGGCGAGTACGACGACTACATCCTCTACGCCGCCGGGGGGCCGCGCATTCTATTCGGCAACTCAGAGGCCAGCTTGCAGGCCACCTTTCAGCGGCGCGTCTACGGCGGTGAAAGTTACGGCGAAAGCCCCGGCCTGCGCTTTGATATGCAGAACGATTTCGGCCGCTTCATCCTGGCCTCGGGCGCGTCGTTCAGGCAGAACAACTATGCGCGGGAGGCCGTGGACGCGGCGCTCCAGGGGAACGAATACCGGGCCTACCTCATGCCGCGCTTTATTGTCACGAGCCGCAGCTATGTGCAGGCCGGGCTGGACTATACCCGTGACGAGACCGCTCTCGACCCCTACGGCAGCGACCGCCGCCGTTTCAGCCTCGGCGGCTATTACTTTTTCAAGCACGGCTTTTCCCTGTTTGTGGAGGGCGGCCTCACCCGCGCCGATTACCACGCGGGCCAATGGTATGTTACGGACGATTACCGCCTCGACTACACCCGGCGGCAAGACCTCATTAAAGAAGCCACCGTGGAACTGAGCACCAACATCTGGGAAGGCCTGGGGATGCGGCCCACCCTGCAATACACCTACATCCGGCAGGGGTCCAACATCTGGTCGCACGAATACGACCGGCACCGGATAAATCTGCTGACGACTTTTCGCTTTTGAATACAACAAGGAGGATTTTTATGAAAAAGGTCTTGGTTTTGCTTTCAGCCCTAACCCTGCTGACCGGCTGCGTGAGCGGCGGCGGGGGAAGCGGCAGCGCGGGCGGCGGCTCGACCCAGCCCCCGGTGTTGGGCACGAATGAGGTTTTCAGCGTTGGCGACAAAGTTGTGCCCGTGAAGGAGTTCAGTGATTTCTCGGTCAGCAAAACGGCTGACGGGCTTGTTCTGACCGGCCAGAATGACGGCGGCCTCACGCGAAGCGTTACCTTTCAGGCCAGCGACTTTGTGGAACAGGGAGATTTCCTCGTCGCCACCAAGAAGACGAGCGGCAACTACGGCGACACCCCCGGGCATTCCTATAATGCCAACGATGATATCGCCCTGGGCGGCAAGAAACTCGGCCTCAGCCATTCCGATTTCGGCATGTGGGACGCTCAGGACAAGCGGAACGACGCTCTCGGCAATTACGCGGGCACATTTTACACAGATACCCCGTTCTATATGGGCGTTGCGGCCAAACAAGCAAACTTTACTGCGAGTAGCGGCACTCATACGTTTTCCGGCACCACCATAGCTATAGCGCACGGCGCTGGCGGCGATGAGCACCTGACCGGCACCGCCGCGCTGAATGTTGACTTTACTGCTGCTGCTGGCCCCCTCGGCGACTCGAATCTGTACCTCCACTTTGCCAACTTCGCCGATTTCGCTATCCCGCTCAGGATCAGCAATGTTGGCTTCATCAGCCAGGCTTCTGCTGCTTATGGCGATACCATTGTCACCAACCAAACCACCGGCAAGGATTTGACCCACCCCAGCAGTCATGTCCTCGGGCAGTTTTACGGCGACAGCCCGAACTCCCCCTCGGAAGCCGTGGGCGAATATGAGATCCAAAGCACTGGTGGCGGAACCACCATCAACGGCAGCTTCGGGGTCAAGAAATAAGCCTGACAGAATACAACAAGGAGGGATTTTTGTGAAAAAGGTACTGGTTTTGCTTTCAGCATTGGCTTTGCTGACCGGTTGCGTGAGCGGCGGCGGGGGTAGCGGCGGCAGCGCAGGCGGCGGCGGGGGCTCTGCCCCACCCTCGGACGCAATTGTCTGGGAGCCTCACCCTGCGCCGGGGGGAGCCGGGCAGGGAGCCCCCCTGACAGTTGCGGGGGATGTATTCAGCGTTGGCTCCGCCAGCATGAGTGTGCCAGTGGCTGCTGGAGCGGCCAGCATCGCCCAGATAGACAAAACGGCTGATGGGCTCAAGATTAACTATCTATCCGAGCGAGAAATCGCGTTCAGCGTTGCCGCAGGCGACTTCAAAGACAACGACAATCTGGGCGATTACATCATGGCCGTCAAAGATTCGACCGGGCGTTACGCCACCACCCCTAATATTATATATAAAGCCAGGGATGCCGTGTATCTCGGCGGCAAAAGGCTTGGCCTCCAGCATTCTGATTTCGGTCTGTGGGCAACGAACGAATACACACGTTATGACTATCAGTCGTCTGATGAAGGTGGGGTGCTACAAGGCGGAACCGGTTTCGCTATGGGTGATGCAAGCAAAGCCGCCAGCTTTTCCGGAACCGGCACCCAAAATTTCACCGGCAACACCATAGCCCAAGTGTTCGGCGGTGGGAGTGATATGGTGCATCATGTAACCGGCACCGCCACTATGGCCGTTAACCTTGCAGACCTTGGCAACTCGAATCTGGCTATCAGTTTGAACCACAGTATGTATAACCCCTTCGCGGCTTTCACTATCCCGGTCGCTATTGACTCAAACGGCGCTATATCCGCAACTGGAAACGCGGTTCTCACCAGCCAGGGCACCACCTACAAAGACCTGGGCGGCAATTTCAACGCCGATGTTGATGGGCAGTTTTACGGAACGTCGCCAAATGTTCCAACCGAAGCTGCCGGATCGTACTTTTTACAAAACGATGTCTCAACCCCTACCACCATCACAGGCAGCTTCGGCCTCAAAAAACAATAATCCTGACAAACCGGCCAACAGCGGAAGGCGGGGGCGTATCCAGTGCTTGCGGATATGCCCCGCCGCGTTGTGAGGCTAAAAACGGCGGGAGCAAACACGAAGGGGAGAGCCGGGATTACAGGGACGGCTGGAACATGCCTCAAGGTTTATCGGCTGGCGTTCAAAAATTCAAGCAGCTTGTGAATATCGCTTTCTGTCAGCTTGCCGATTGGTGATTTGCTGTCCAGCGCCGCTATCGGCAAATCCAGCACGGTGTTCGTATCAACATAGGACTGCTTGGCCAGCCCCGCCTGCCGCCAGTCGGCTATCTTGAAATACCTGGCGCGGACGGACGGGCTTTTGGCCTTGTATTGCGTTGTAATGCAAAAGATGAATACGACCGCCTCCCGCCTTCCGAGAACCAAGACAGGGCGGCTCTTGCCGCCGCTACCCCATGAAACATAGGTAATAAAAATATCCATTACCCATTCACCGCCCAGTCGTACAGGGCCGGGTCTTGGTCTTTATCAACAATGATGCGCCCGTCTCCGTCCACAAGAACCGCCTTATGCGGAATGTTTTTACGCTGGATGACCTCAAGCGCCCGTTCGCCGTCGCTTTGGACAAGCGCGGGCTGAAAAGGCAAGCGCCGTTCCGCGATAATCTGCCGAAAAAACATATCAATGGCGGTTGTCTGGTCTATGCCCATACGGCTCAAAAGCTGTGACGCGAGTTCTTTTACGCTGGCGTCTATCTTCACGTTTACGCTTGCTTTCGTCATAGTCTCACCTCAACAAAAGCATAGCCCAGAATAACGCTATTGTCAACAAGCTGGCTGTATTTTCGCTGCCCCCGCCGCGTTGCGGGCGGTTGACAAGGGCGGCGGTTTGCCCGTATGATGCTCACGGCTGAAATGTATTGAATATAGAGGAATGCCGAACTTTGCTGGAATCCGCCTACAACCTGCTGGGGCTGCTGTACGAGCCCATGTTTCTCCGCCGGGCGGCCCTGGCTTTGCTGCTGCTCACGCCGGTGAGCGCGGCCGCCGGGGTGCTGGTGGTCAACCAGCGGCTGGCCTTTTTCGCCGACGCGGTGGGGCATTCCGTGTTCGCCGGGGTGGCCCTGGCCCTGGCCCTGAATTTTCCCGAAAAGCCGGTGGTGCTGCTCACCGGCGCGGCCATCGGCCTGATTGTGGTGCACCTCTCGCGCCGCAGCCGCCTGGCCGCCGATACGGTCATCGGGCTGGTGTTCTCCGGGGTGGTGGCCCTGGGGCTGGCCGTGGTCAGCCGCCACCCCAGCGCGGCCAAGGGCCTGTCCCGCTTCTTTTTGGGCAACATCCTCACCCTGGGCGACGCGGAAGTGGCGGCCCTGGCCGGGCTGGCCCTGGTGGCGGCCGTCTTTTTGGTGTTTTTTTTCAACCACCTGACCCTGGAATCCCTCTCGCCGCTGTTG
>JAITVE010000341.1 GCA_031285975.1 Candidatus Adiutrix sp.
CAAACCTTCAATGCGCCCTCTGGCGCTGCCTGTCCCATGCCCTTATAGGGCTGTGCAAACCACCCGCTCAGCGGGTGGTCTTGATTCCAGTGAAGCATCTTGTCGGCACCACCCTCCACCCCGTCATTCCTGCGGAGGCAGGAATCCATTTCCAGTGGCATATGGTTTTACCGGCCAGGCCGCTGCAGCGCTCGTCATTCTTCCGCTCCCGATGCGTGGCCGACCAGAAGAATGCAGAAGAAACAGGGGGCCAATACGTTGCTTCACTGGAAATGGATTCAGGCATCCGCCGGAATGACGGCGGGGGAGAACACGTGAGGGTGTACTGATAAGGCAGAGTGGCGCCACCGCCACCGCAACGCCACTTGTTTGAGGCGTTCAGCCGAGTTGTGGCGTTGCTGCACGGTGGCACCAGCTTGCTAACTGTCCCCTCTTCCCCGCCGCAGGCGCGGCGCCACTTGTTTGAGCCGTACAGGCGAGTTGTGGCGCCGCTACACGGTCGCAACAGTTTTGCTAACCGACCCACGCAGGTCCAGGGGCGCGTAGCCCCTGGCGCGTGGAGATTCTTAAGAGGGGCTCGCGTCAGCCCCTCTTAAGCGGGGCTTGGGGCGGAGCCCCATACTAATTCCAGAATCTTCGCCGCGAAGCCACACCTCCTCTCTCCCTGGCCACCTATTACTATTATTATAGTAATCCCCCCTCTCTCGCATTCCTCTGTCAGCTATTCCAACAATCAGCATCAGCTTTAGCTTGCAATATTTAAAATTTACTTAAGTAAATGTCGAAGTATCCGATACGTAGTTTGAAGAAAGCTGGAAAGAATTCCAGCAAAATTAAAGTAACGGGTGGCGGCGATGACGAAAGCATTGAAGGAAAGCGGAAGTGACACTCGTAATAGACTGAAATTGCAGATAAAAATTCAAACCTCAAGTGGTTATCGAAAATAAATAAAAAAATTTCAAAAATCATTAAAGTGATTTTGAAAAATGTCGATAAGAATCTCGAAGGAAGTTTGAAAACCTTCTGCGGCCCGGCGCGGCTCCTGACATAAACGCGCCACGATGACCGGCCAGGCCGGTTCGGCCCGAGTCCCAGGACGCAACCAAGCGGACTCACCTCGCCGACCAGCGCACAAGACGAACCTGGTCGATACACAAAACCTCTTTGGAAAGGAAAGGCAGGCAGATTATGAGTCTCGTAATCAACAACAACATGATGGCGGCCAGCACCGCCAGAACCCTGGGCAACACCTACGACCGCCTGGCCACCAGTACCGCCCGGCTGTCTTCAGGTCTCCGCATTAACAGCGCCGCCGACGACGCGGCCGGTCTGGCCATCCGCGAGCTTATGCGCTCCGACATCGCCACCATGCAGCAGGGCATCCGCAATGCCGCCGACGGCATCAGTATGCTGCAAACCGCTGAAGGCGCGATGGCCGTTATCGACGAAAAACTCACCCGCATGAAAGAGCTGGCCGAACAGGCCGCCACCGGCACCTACACCACCGTGCAGCGGGAAATCATCAACTCCGAATACCAGGCCATGGCCGCGGAAATTGACCGCATCGCCAACGCCACCGAATTCAACGGCGTGAAACTGCTGGACGGCTCCATCAGCGCCATCCACCAGGGCAAGGGCCTGAAAATCCACTTCGGCACCGGCAACAGCGAAGCCGAAGACTACTACTTCATCCAATTAGGCGACATCCGGGCGACCAGTCCGAGCGGTCTTCGCATCGCCGGCGACGCCAAAAACGATATCTGGGGCACGGTCGGCACGCACAGCGGCCCCAACACCACCGGCTGCTGCGGCGGCGGTATCCCCAGCCTGAACGAACCCGTGGAAGGCTGGAACTCAGGCGACATTTTTGCCTACGGCTACAACTGGGATTGGAAAGAAAACGACGACGTTGACCTTAACCGGGGCCGTTACGTGGCCGGGGCCTACCAGGCCGACGGCAGCCCGACCCTTCAGGAACTGCTGGACGCGGTGAACCGGGGCAGCCAGGCCCGCGTGCGCATCGACTTTGAAACCGGCGCCACCACCAATGACCTGCTGGGTGCGGAAGATTCCAGGGTTCTGGCGACCTCGGCTGATGTCTATGCCCTGAGCGCGCTCGGTTATTATAAGTCCGGCAGTTCTTATACTGCCGTCCCCTCCCTGACCCTGACTCAGGACATCATCGATGCCCTGGCCGGTCAGACTCCGGCGGTCACCAGCGGCGCTTTGTTGGCTGGCAACACTTATAAAGAGTCGTTTGTTCTTTCCACTGGCATCATTGATGCCCTGAAGAGCGCGAGCCCCAGCATTACTGACAGCGAACTGGTAGTCGGGAATAAATACTCGGGGGCGATTGTGCTTACCAGCGGTATACTGGATGCAATGGTCGCCAATGGCGTGACCCCTACGGCGGCTATGGTGTCCGGCGCCTCTTATACCAGCGCCGCTGGCTTTGTACTCACCGCCGACATAATTACCGAACTGGCCAAGGAACCCAATGAAATAACCAGAGGTTCCCTGATGGTCGGTAATACATACTCCAACAGCAAAGGCGTGAAATTAACCACCGATTTGATAACCGAGATAGGTAAGACGACTGGCCCCCTGGAAGTCGGCAACCGCTATAACACGGCCATCAAGTTGGACAAGGCGACCATCGCCGCCCTGGGGCTGAAAGAAAACACTTGGGTGAAGGGAGACACCTTCGTAGACCCCATCGTTCAGGAAGGCGCACACCGCATCTGCTTGGGCAACGAAATATACTATGTCGGCAGCGCCACCCTGGGCAAATCGGCCAACCAGCCGGACAAAGTGGCCTACAGCATGATGAACGCCGAAGTCGACGGCAGCTCCGTCTCCGGCGACACCTGGGCCATCTCCGCCCTGGCCGCCGCCATCAACGGCAACCCGAAGAGCGATTACTGGGCCAAAGTGGAAACCTTTGAATACCGTTCCGGCTACACCTCCCTGTATGTCTTCGCCAAAGAAGGCGGCGACAAGAAAGACGTTTCCGCCTGCGACGAACAGCTTGGGGCCATCCGCGGCAGCGCGACCCAGAGCGAACTCGTCAAATGGTACAACGACGAAATGGAAGCCGACACGGAAGAAGGCACCTACTTCAATAACGGCGGCAAATACTGGGGCACCCTGAAAACCATCCCCACCGGCTACGGCTCCTGGGGCGTGCAGCTGGAAGGCCAGGACGTGGGCGACGAACGCGACCTGTGGATTCTCAACGTCGGCTCCGGCGAAAGTTTTGACATCCGCACCGACGAATGGGGCATGACCGGCAAGGGCTTTGGCCAGAGAACCGACGGCACGGCCGTCACGAACCTTCTGGGCCTCGACCGCCAGAGCTTTGTGGAAATTCAGAACGCGGCCGACGGCGACTGGGCCGGGGCGCATGTCCGCACCCAGAGCCACGCCCAGGAAGCCCTGGACGCCATTCAGGGAGCCATTGAGCGCAAAGACAAAATCAGGGCCACTCTCGGCGCGTATCAGAACCGCCTTGAGAACACCATCACCAACATGGAAATTTATGCGGAAAACCTCCAGTCCGCCGAAAGCCGCATCTCAGACGCCGACATGGCCACGGAAATGACCACCTTCGTCAAGAACCAGGTTCTGACCCAGGCCGCCATCTCCATGCTGAGCCAGGCCAACAGCCTGCCGCAAATGGCCCTGTCCCTTCTGAACGGCTAAGCCCCAGAGGGGCCTTACTCCGCCCAGCCGCAGTGACGGCCAGGCGGTTCGGCCGGGAACAAACTACAAGGCAACCGCACTTTATAAGGATTATGGTGACCGATATGATGACAGCTCAAGATATCCGCGAAATGAACGACCTCTCCGTCCTGTTGGCCTCCGGCCTGACGATGAACTCCGAAACCGCCGGCCTGCCGCTGGAAGTTTCCCAGGCCCTGGCCGAAGCCCGCGAACAGATGGCCGGGCTGCCGGAAGTCATCGAAAACCTGAACCTGGCTTTCGAACGCTTCCACACCGTCTCCAGCGCCCTCGGCCGCATGATTGAACTGGCCGACCAAGCTTCAGGCGACATGGACGCGGAAGCCCGCGAACCCCTGAACCAGGAATTCGTGAATTTGGCTAAAATTCTGGCCGCCGACGCGGGCCGCCAGTACTACGCCGGGCCCCGCCTGAACCTCTTAAACCAGGGCGAAGCCCTCAGCGCGGCCCGGATCATCCGCTACATGAACCCGGTCATCGACAACATGGGCCAGGAACTCACCGGCCAGCGCGACCTGATTCACGAAGTTTTGGGCGAAACCATCAACTTCCTGGGCGTGGTCACCCAGTGCTACCCCGACTCCATCGGCGCCGTCCGCCTGGGCGAGCTCATCAGCCAAGCCGCCGCCCGGGGCAACATCAGCGCCCCGGCCCAGACCCCGGCGAGACTGCACTAACGAATAGGGGGAAGCCCCCAAACAAGGCCCGAAGCCGGCCCGGAGAAACTCCCGGCCACCCCTCCACCCCCAAACTTTCAGCGATGGATGAGGTTGCGCGATTCCGCCCCTGAAACAGACTGACTGCCATACCAAAGAGACCGCCGCCCTGTTTGCCGACAGGGCGGCTTTTTTTACGCGGTGTGTGCGGCAGGGCAGGAAGAAGGGATATATCCATTCCGCGCAAAATAGCCAAACATTATAAAAATTAGTTGACAAAATCCATGCTGCGGCTATACTGAATATCATCACCAATTTGTTGCAAGCCGCGCCTTGGCTTTCACTTTTCCGATAAGGAGACGACTATGTCCGGCTATGTTTTGCGCGTTCCGCCGACCATTCATTACGGGGAGAAGGCCAGTTCCCTGGCCGGAGCCGTGGCCAAGCGGTTCGGAACCTCTAAAGTGTTCATCATCACCGACAATTTCCTCGCGTCTTCCGGCGCCATCAAGGCCGTGACCGGGCCCCTGGAAGAAGCGGGGGTGAGTTTTGAAATTTTTTCCGAGGTGAATCAGGAGCCCACCCTGGCCCATGTGACCGAGGGGCTGGCCCGGCTGAAGCAGAGCGGGGCCGGGGCGATTGTGGCCTGCGGCGGGGGCAGCCCCATTGACGTGGCCAAGGCGGTGAGCGCCATGGCCGTCAACCCCGGCCGCATTCAGGATTACATGGGCGCGGACAAGTTTGAAAAGGACGGGCTCCCCGTCATCGCCGTGCCCACCACCGCCGGGACGGGCAGCGAGGCCACGGCGGTGACCATCATCACCGACACCGAGCGGGACGTGAAAATGCTCATTTCCAGCCCCCGCATTATGCCCAGGGCGGCCCTGGTGGATCCCCTCCTGACCCTGGGGATGCCCAAGGGCCTGACCGCCGCCACCGGGCTGGACGCGCTGACCCACGCCATAGAAGCCTACGTTTCCCGCCGGGCCCAGCCCATGACCGACCTTTTGGCCTTAAACGCCATTGGGCTCATCGCCAAAAACCTGCCCCTGGCCTGGGCCGAGCCGAACAATACCGAGGCCCGCGGCCACACCATGCTGGGCGCGCTCCAGGCGGGCATCGCTTTTTCCAATGCCTCGGTGGCCCTGGTGCACGGCATGTCCCGGCCGGTGGGGGCTTTGTTCCACATTGCCCACGGGGTTTCCAACGCGGCCCTTCTGGGCGTGGTGATGGATTTTTCCCTCTCCGGCAATTATGAACGCTATGCCGAGGTGGCCCTGGCCATGGGTCTCCCTGACCTGGGCGAGGCCCGGCGCACGGCTGAAAGCGGGGCCGCCCGGGTGCGGGAGATTATCCGGCAGTTGGAAGTGCCCAGCCTGACCCAACTGGGGGTCACCCGCGAAAAACTCGCGCCAGTGGCGGACAAAATGGCCGAAGACGCCCTGGCCAGCGGCAGCCCGGCCAACAACCCCCGCCTGGCCAGCAAAGCGGAAATCATCGACCTGTATTACCAGGCCCTGTAATAAAAAGCGGAACAGCTTCCGGCGCGCCACTTGGGGCAAAAATATGCCCCTGGCGCGCCGTGGCCTTATTGAGGGGCTGCGGTGGAGGGGCGGGAGGCCGGTCAGCCTTCGGCGGCAGTGAGGATTGGGGGAGGGGCGGCGTTACATGTTGACTGTGGAGGCGGTCTCCCGCTCCAGCTTGAAGATGTTTTCCAGGCCGGTGTGGTGGCCGATGTTGCGCTCAATGTTCTGGGTCAGGTCGTGCAGGTGCTCGGTGATGGCTTTTTCCGCCAGGGGCAGGTTGCGGTCGGCCAGGTGCTTGACGATGGCGGTGTGGTAGTTGAAGATGGTGTGACGGTTTTGCGTGTTTCTGATGTCGGTCATCTGGGTTATGGCGTCCCAGATCATCCCCAGGAATTGCAGTAAAACTTTATTCTGGCTTATCTCAATGATGGTGCGGTGAAACAGGCGGTCAAGCCGGGGAAACAGTTCCGGGTCGGGGCTGTGCAGGGCCTCGCTCTGCTCGGCCAACTGGCTGTTCAGCCGGGTCACGTCGCTTTTTTGCAGGCGCACGGCGGCCAGGCGCAGGGCCGCTTTTTCCAGGTAGAGCCGGGCCTCAATGAAATGGGCCAATTCGTCGGAGGCCAGGAAGCGGTACTGCTCCAGGCTGTTCACATAGGAAGACTGGGAGTGGTTGGTCACCACGGTGCCGACTTTGGGCT
>JAITVE010000363.1 GCA_031285975.1 Candidatus Adiutrix sp.
CCATTGGTAAGGGCCGCGTTTTCTGATGCTGGCCATAAGCTCCTCCCTTTTGGGCCATTGGAGCAAATTTGGAGCAAAAAGTCAAACGGGCCACATCATGATGATGTAACCCGTTTATTTTATTGGTGCCCCCGAGACGACTCGAACGTCCGACACCAAGATTAGGAATCTTGTGCTCTATCCTAACTGAGCTACGAGGGCTTTAAGGCGGCGTGTTGTTTGGGCCTACTAGGCAGGACTGCATCCGGCTCCGGCCTAGCGTTGGCATTATATAGTATTGGCTTTAAAAAAACCATCTAATTTTATCGCTGAAACTGCGCGTTGCGCCGGGCTTCGCGGCGGGGTAGGGGGGGCAGATACCGTGTGGCCGTCAAATGCTTTTGCATTTTGACGGCCACTCGGGTTGTATCGGCATTTTTTTGAATGCGGTGGGGTTTAGAACGACGGGGCCTTTTTGAAGACCAGCGGGTGGGACGATTTGTCGTTGACCGTGAGGGCCGCGTTCAGGGAGTTCAGGATTTTTGTGAGGTCGCCCAGGCTCATGGCGTTGGCCACGGAGAGGGGCGGGTTGGGTTTCAGGCTGAAGCCGAGGCGGCCGGGGTCGGTGAGGAAAGCCGCCACCGCCTGGCCGATGTTGGCGGCGTCGGTGAGGAAATCGTCGCCATAGGTGACCACCACTTGCTGGGCCATGGACGAAGCCTCAGTCCTCGGTATTATGCCGCTGTTATAGAGGCGGTCAAAGAGGGAGCGGTCAACGAACTGGAAGCTGATTTCATCCAGCGCCAGTTGGGCCAGGTCGCTCGACGGGTTCTGGACGGCGGAGAGCATGTCGTCCATAGCGGTCTGCTGCAACAGGGGCAGCCGCTCGGGGGTCAGGCCGCTGAACTGCAATTTCAGGCTCCAGTCGAACAAGTCGCGGGCGTTGAATTTGCTGATTTCGCGGGTGAGCACGCCCGTCTTTTCATCGTATTGGTTGGTGATTTCAATATCCAGCGCCAGAGTGGTGAGGCCGAGAACCTGGGCCATTTGAACGACGTTCACCGGCAGCCCCATGGCGGCGGCGTCCGCCGGGTTGGCGGGCAGGGCGGCTTCCAGGCCGGTGAAGGCGACGACCATTTTGGGCACAATGTGCCCGGCTGTCACGGGGCCGTCAATGCGGCCCTCGGCCAGCTTGATAGCCATGCCGCCCGAGCTCGCTTCCAGGTTCTTTATGCTGCCCTTGTCCAGGGAATAGGAACTGACGAACAACTCGCCCAGGGTATCCATGCTGACGAAGTTTTTCATGAAGGCCTCGGCCAGCCTGCGGCCGCTCCGGGAGCCGGCGGAGGCGCGGGTTTCGGCCAGGAGTTCGCGGAAATCCAGGTTGACGACTTCAATGGACTCCATCTTCCCTGTGAGCGGCGCGCCGTCAGGGCCTTTCGGCAGCGATATGTCGGCGTCCTTTATGGTCAGTTCCGCGACCCGGCCCTCGGGGGAGGCGTCCCGCATGAGAAAGCTGGCCATTTTCGCCGTCATCGGCGCGGCCCCGGAAGTGTCCGGCTGCTGGAACTCAAGGCCCTCAAAGGCCAGTTCCTTGAATTGCCCCGCGAGTTGCCCGGCCACCACGGCTTCCCGCAAACGGAAGGTTCCCAGTTTCGCGTGCATCGGCGCGGCGTTGGGGCTGTCCTGGCGCTGGCCCTCAAAGTTTTCAACGGTCAGTTCCTCAATGTGTCCCGCCGTGGTGAGCCCCCGCAGGAGCAGGGACGGCAGGCTCATCTGGCCGATGGTCTGGGGCTGGCCCGGCTGGTCATACAGCTTCATGGCTTTCACGAGCACTTGCCCGGCCACCGGGGCTGACTTTTCGCCAAAGCCCGAGGCCAGGAATTCTTTCATGACTTCGGGGCGCATAATCGAGGTCACTTGCACTTCGGCCATCTCGCCGGAAGGCGCGGAGCCGGTGCCCGCCATGGTCACGCCCCGCACCGTCAGGACGGGATCGTTAAAGCTGTGGCCCTGGTCGCTCCAGGTGCTGTTTTTGCCGGAAGCCTTGTCCATGACCATGCGGAAGGAGGTGTAGGCCCAGTCGTCGGGATCGGCGTCGTCGTAGTTTTGCACGGTGCCGGACGTCTTGCCGCCATCACCGCCGGGCTGAACCGGGGCGGGAGTGACGGGAACCGGGGGCGGTGTGGGCTTGCCGCCGCCGCCGGAGGGGCAGACCCAGACCGTGCCTTGGGGCTGGAAATCTTTCGGGTTCAAGAGGCACAAGAGCCGGTTGCCGTTGGCTAGGAAAACCGTGACGCGGAACTCGGTTTGATTGCCGCAGAAGGCCCCGTTATCGGCGAAATTCAGGTCTAAACGCTGGGGCTCGCCCGGCAGTTTCAGGGCCATTGCCGTTGTGCCGTCGGTCAGGAGGGTGCCGCCCTGCTGCACGGGGAGCGGCAGGGCCTGGCTGTCCTGCCCGTCGGAGCGCCACAGGGAGGTTTCACCCCCCACATTATCCAGGCGCACAGCGGTCACCGCCTGCTCCGGGGCCCAGACTTCCAGGCCAAGCTGAACTTGTGCCCCGGCCAGGGTCAGGCTGACCGGCTTGACGTAGGGTTTGGCGGCGGCTTGCCCGGCGGCGGGCTGGGCCCAGGCCAGGCTTTGGGAACACAGGATGAACAACAGTATCAGGAACGCTTTTTTCACAATTTTTCTCCCCGCCCTCCCGGGCGCGATAGAATGCTATTTCAGGAAACACATGGCCCGTTCGCCGTCGGCGAAAAAG
>JAITVE010000022.1 GCA_031285975.1 Candidatus Adiutrix sp.
TCGCCGCCCCCGGCCACCACATCCGTGGCCCCGGTCACGGCCACCACGCAGCCCAGCCGCTCCGCCAGGGCCCCGGCCACCGTGGCAACGCGGGCCGCATCCCCGGCCTGGGCGGAGTCCACCCCCTTCTGCTCGCCCGCCATGTCCGACAGGGCCATAATTTCCGAAAAATTGCCGCGAATAATTTCCGGCTTCAATTCGGTAATGACGCGGCTGGAATATTCGCGCCGGGTGGGCGTGGCCCCCGCGCCCACCGGGTCGAAGACGATGGGGCGGCGGCTGTTCCGCGCCCCCCGCCCGGCGGCCAGCATCACCTGGAACTGGGCCGCGTTGACTGTGCCGATATTCAGCACCGTGGCGGCGGCCAGCGCGGCCAGGGCTTCCGCGTCGGCCGCGTCGTCGCTCATCACCGGGGACGCGCCGATGGCCAGCAGCCCGTTGGCGCAGTCGCCAATAGTCACCTGATTGGTGACGGACAGGGTGAGCGGATTATCACGCTGCACCTTTTCCCAATACGCGCTCATGTTTTTCATGCTGTGTCCTCTCGCTTCAATTGAAATGGTAGTAACGGTGAAAATGATTCAGCGGCCCCGGCCCGTGCCCCAGGTTGATGCTGTGGCGCAGGCCCCCGGCCACGTATTCTTTGGCGCGGCTCACGGCCTCCCTGAGCGTCAGCCCGGAAGCCAGGTTGGCCGCGATGGCCGACGACAGGGAGCAGCCCGTGCCGTGGGTGTTGGGGGTGCCGATGCGCGGCCCCCTGAACCAGGCGGCCTCGCCGCCCGCTTCCACCAGCAGGTCATTGGCCTCCGGCGTGCGGCCGTGCCCGCCCTTGACCAGCACGCTCTTCGCGCCCGTGGCCAACAGCGCCCGCCCGGCCTCCAACTGTTCAGCCTCGCCGGTGATGGGGCGGCCCCAGAGGGTGGCGGCCTCCATGAGGTTGGGGGTTATCACCATGGCCTGGGCCATGAGCGTTTTCAAGGCCTCGACCGCGTCCGGCGGCAAAAAAACATGCCCGCTGGTGGAGACCATCACCGGGTCAAGCACCAGGGGCGTGTGGGGATATTTCGCGGCCAGAAATTCGGCCACAGCGCGGGTATTTTCGGCATTGCCCAGGAGCCCTATCTTAATGGCTTCCACAGGGATGTCGTCATAAATAGCCTGGAGCTGCGCGGTGACCGTGGCCGGGCTGAGGCACTCCATAGCCGTAACGGCGGTGGTATTCTGGGCTGTCACAGCGCACAAGACGCTCAGGCCGTACACCCCGTGCGCGGCAAAAGTTTTGAGATCGGCCTGAATACCGGCCCCGGCCCCGGAATCGGAGGTGGCGATAGTTAACGCGTGTTTCAGGGGGATAGCGGGAGGGGAAGAATTCGTCACAAGCGGCTCCTTGGGCGGAAAACGCGGGAGCCGTATGCAGCAAAGCTCTGCGATCTTTTCAGACCGCAGCGCCATCGGCTCCCTACGCCGGTATTACCCGGATCAGGTTCATAAGGTCGCGCACTTCACGGGTGCGCCTCGCAGCCGGCCACATTCCGGCTCCCTTGCCATATGTGACTACTATAGATTATCATCCGAAATCCGTCAAGCGGCGTGGACGTACAGCCGCTTTTATGGTACATTTATAAAATTAGAAGCAAAGGCGGAGGCAGTCATGGTACTGGATGAGGCCGATAAGCGGCTGATTCACCTTTTGAGCGGCGATTTGGGCGATTCGCCTGCCCCGTATGCGGAGGCGGCCGCCAAGGCGGGGCTGACGGAAGAAGAGGCGCTGGCAAGCGTCCGGCGGTTTATGGACGCGGGGCTCATCCGCCGCCTGGGGGCCACCTTGTGGCACCAGCGTTCGGGCTTTTCGGCCAACGCCATGGTGGTGTTCAGCATCCCCGCCGACCGGGTGGAGGAGTGCGGCCGCAAGCTGGCCGGGCGGGAGCGCGTGTCCCACTGCTATCTGCGCAAAACGGCTCCCGGCTGGCCCTTCAACCTCTACGCCATGACCCACGCCCACAACCGGGACGAGCTCCTGGCCGCCGCCCGGGAAATGGCCGATGACTGCCAGGCTGAGGACTGGCGGATGCTGGAAAGTTTGCGGGAGCTCAAAAAAGCTTCCCTGCGATATTTTGCCGAATACAGCGTTGCATAAGGGACAATAGGGGACGTATGGAAAAGTCGAAAAAATTGTTTGCCGAAGCTCAGGAGATAATTCCCGGCGGGGTCAACAGCCCGGTGCGGGCCGCCCGCTCGGTGGGCGGCGAGCCCGTGTTTGTGGATCACGGGCGCGGGGCCCGCCTTTTTGATGTGGACGGAAAATCGTACCTGGACTTCGTGAGCTCCTGGGGCCCCCTGATCTGCGGCCACGCCGCCCCCTGGGTGCTCCACGCCGTGGAGGAAGCCGCCAAAAAGGGCACCAGCTTCGGGGCCCCCACCGAGGCCGAGACCACCCTGGCCCGCCTTATCCGCAAACATTATCCGGCTATGGAAATGGTGCGCCTGGTCAATTCAGGCACCGAGGCGGGCATGAGCGCCATCCGCCTGGCCCGGGGCTTCACCGGGCGGGACAAAATCGTCAAATTCCAGGGCTGCTACCACGGCCACGCCGACAGTTTGCTGGTCTCCGCCGGGAGCGGGGTGGCCACCTTGGGCATCCCCGGCTGCCCCGGCATTCCGGCGGCCCTGGCCGAACTGACCCTGACCGTGCCCTATAATGACGCCGACGCACTAGAAAAAACTTTTAAGAAACACGGCGACTCCATTGCCGCCGTCATCGTGGAGCCCGTGGCGGGCAACATGGGCGTGGTGCCGCCCCAGCCGGAATTCCTCCCGGCCATCGACCGCCTGTGCAAGGAATACGGCGCGCTTTTCATCTGCGACGAGGTTATCACCGGCTTCCGCCTGAGCCTGGGCGGCGCGTCGGCCTATTACGATTTGAAGCCGGACTTGACCATGCTCGGCAAAATCATCGGCGGCGGGCTGCCCCTGGCCGCTTTCGGCGGGCGGCGGGAAGTCATGGAAAAGCTGGCCCCCGTGGGCGGGGTATATCAGGCGGGCACCCTCTCCGGCAACCCCCTGGCCGTGGCCGCGGGCATCGCGGCGGTGGAATATTTGGCGGGCTCCTCGGTCTACGCCCGCCTGCGCCAGTCAAGCCGCCAGTGGGCCGACGGCCTGCTGGCCCTGGCCCGCGAACACGGCGTCCCGGCTTGCGGCAACCGCGTGGAATCCATGTCCACCCTCTTTTTCACCGAGGGCCCGGTGACGGATTACGACTCGGCCCTGAAAAGCGACACCGCCATGTACGGCGCCTTCTGGCGCGGGATGCTGGAACGCGGCGTCTGGCTGGCGCCGAGCCAGTTCGAGGCCTCCTTCGTCTCCGCCGGGATGATCCCCGACGACATAGAAACCGCGCTGGATGCGGCGGCCGCCACCTTCAAGGCCCTGAAAAAATGACCGCCGCTCCGCCGAATCTCAAGCCCTCCCGCCCGGTGAGCCCCACGGCGGCGCTGCTGTTGTCGGCCCTGGTGCTGCCGGGCCTGGGGCAGCTGGTGACCGGGCGCCTTCTCAAAGGCGCGCTGATGGCCGTGGTGCCGCTGTTGTGGCTGCCGCTGGCCTTCGTCAAAATACTGCGCGACCTGTTCAAAGTCATGCCCGAGCTCTCGGCCCAGGCCGCCGATGGCGCGGCGGTCACCCTGACCGGCCTTCAGGAGGCCCTGCGCCCCATGTCCGGCGGCCTCATCTGGCTGCTGGCCCCCCTGGCGGCGGTGTGGCTGTGGAGTTTAGTGGATTCTATCTCATTTGCGCGGCGAAGCCGCAGCGTTGAGGAGGGATGATGCGTTCCATTATTTTTGACGAACTTTTGGCCTCGGAAATCGAAGCTGTCCGCGACTATCTTGAGGAAAAGGCCATCCCCTCCGGGGTTGAGGATTTATACTGGATAGCCCTGGAGCGCGAGCTGTGGAACGAGACCCAGAGCATGGCCCTGAGCGAGCACCAAGAGGGCCTGATGGGCGATGGATACCGCCTGGCCGTGGAGTTGGGCGACCAGTGGGTGCGCTTTGAACTGCTGGTGCGGGCCGAAGGCGTGCTGAACATCGGCGGCGGCCCGACTGACGAGCAGCAATCGCTGTTTGTGCTGCGCTGGGCCAACGAGATGTCCGCCGCGCTGGGCCTGTCGTCCTGCGCGGCTGCGTAGCCCGGCCGATATTCTTCAGGAGACGAAACATGACCGTTCACAAGATATCATTGGCTCTGCTGTTGTTGATCGTGTTAGCGGCCTGCGGCGGGTATTCGCCGCCGGAACCGATTGAACTGCCGGGCAATTCCATTGAACGCGCCGCCGTGCTGGGGCTCCAGACCAGCTACCGCGACAGCACCATGTGGGAAATACAAAAAGCCCGCGTGCTGAGCGTAACCCCCGCCGCGCCCACCGCCGCCGTGCTGCAGGATTACGACCCCAAAGAACTATACTGCGTCTGCCTGGAATATGAGGCCCGCTATAAAGTGACCTGGACCACCACCGACCCCAGCCCCTGGGAACGCACCGTGCGCAACCTGTTGGTCATGAAAACCCAGTCAGACGCCTTCATGGCCGCCCGCCCCATGAACATCTGCGCCCCCCTCTGCGAATAGTTTA
>JAITVE010000242.1 GCA_031285975.1 Candidatus Adiutrix sp.
CCAGCACCGCCCCGAGGCCCAGGAGCCCGGCGCGAAGGCCCATCTGAATGGAATCCGCCCCCAGGGTGGGGCCCACGGTGCGCTCTTCCAGCACCGAAACCGGCGCGGGCAGGGCCCCGGCCCGGAGCACCACGGCCAGGTCGCGGGCTTCTTCCATAGTGAAGGAGCCGCTGATGACCGCGCGGCCGCCGCTGATTTTGCTGCGGATGACCGGGGCGCTGTGCACCGCGCCGTCGAGGACGATGGCCATGTTGCGGTTGACGTATTCGCCGGTGACGCGCTCAAACTGGCGGGCCCCCCGGCCGTCGAAAGTGATGGAGACTTCCAGTTCGCCCAGTTGGCCGCTCTGGGTCGGCCGGGCGTCGGTGAGGCCTTCGCCGGTCATGAGGGGCACTTTTTTCAGCAGGTAGGGGATGCGGCGCTCAACGCCGTTGCGGTCCACTTCCCGCTGGTACAAAATTTCCGTGCCCGCCGGGGCGCCGTTGGTCACGGCCCATTCAGCGGTGCGGGTGTTGTCCACCAGCTTGAATTCCAACTGGGCGGTTTTGCCGATGAGGGCCACGGCCCGCTTGGGGTCGTCCATGCCCGGCAGCTGAATGACGATGCGGTCGTCGCCCTGGGGCCGGATGTCCGGCTCGGCCACGCCGAAAAGGTCAACGCGGCTGCGGATGGTTTCCAGGGCCTGGGCGGCGGTCATGTCGCGGACATGGGCCGTCTCGGCCTCGGTCAGGGCCAGGGTGAGGCGCAGGCCGTCGCGGCGGGCCACGCCCAGTTGGGGGAACTCTTCCGTCAGCAGCGCTTCAGTGGCGTCCACAGAGGCCTGGTCGGGGAACTCGGCCTCGATAGTGGTGCCCTCGCCTTTGGCCACGTTCACCGCGCTGATGGATTTATCCGACATCGAGCGGCGCAGGTCATCGGCCAGCCGCCCGGCGGTGTTTTCCAGCACCACGTTCAAATCCACGCCCATCACCAGATGAATGCCGCCCTTCAGGTCAAGGCCCAGGTTGACTTTCTTCTGCGTCCACCACGACGGCAAACCGCCGTTAAAGCTGGGCAGGGCATAGAACAGGGCCGCCAGCAGCACGGCGGCCGCTACCGCTATCCGCCATTTCAGCGATTTGTCCATAACTGAACCGCTCCTAAGAATTATTTCTCATGCAATAATTTTTTAACGCCTAGAGCCGTCCGGGCCGAAACAAGTTCGGCCTGGACGGCTTCATACTGTGAAAAATTCCCGCGAATTACTTGGAGGCCGGGGCGCTATCGCCGGGGCGCGACACCTTGGCGATGAACCCGCGCCCAACCTTCACCCGCACCTGGGGCGCGATTTCCAGGGTGACGTCGGCCGGCTCCAGGCCGGTCACCGTGCCCCACAGGCCGCCGTTGGTCTGCACTTTGTCGCCCTTCTGCAACGCGCCCAGCATGGCCTGATGCTCCTTCTGCCGCTTCTGCTGCGGGCGGATCATCAGAAAATACATGATGGCGAAAATCACGATCAGGGGCATGAAGCTCATGATGGGGTTGGGGGCGGCGGCGGCGCCAGCGGCGGCGGAAGCGCCGCCAGCATTTTCCGCGTCAATGGCCCAGGCTGCGTTGGCTAAAAGGCTGAGAATGTTCATCGCAAAATACTCCGTAAATCAAGCTGTGGGCACAATATAAGTTTGTACCCGTGGTGTCAGCGGCGCTAGAGCGCTTTTCTATTTCAAGGTCATATGCGAAAAATGAAAAGCGCCCGGATGTTTACGTATTTTGCAATTTACTAAAGGCAGGTAAATTGCAAAATGCTCTAGGCCGTTCCGAGGCCGTCCTGCCGCCCCCTGTCCAGGGCATTGTAGAACTCTGTATAATAACCCGAAAAGCTGCCATTTAGCAAGGCCTGTCTGGCCCCCCCGACCAAATCAAGGTAATAATGCAGATTATGCACGCTGGCCAGGCGCAGGGCCAGGGGTTCGCCGTTCTGGAACAGGTGCCGGAGGTAGGCGCGGGAAAAGTTGCGGCAGGTGTAGCACTGGCAGGCTTCGTCCGGCGGGCGCTCATCCTCGCGGTAGCGGGCGTTTTTGATGACCAGCCGCCCCAGGCGGGTGAAAAGCTGGCCGTTGCGGGCGTTGCGGGTGGGCAGCACACAGTCGAACATGTCTGCGCCGCGCTTAATGCCCTCAATAATGTCCACCGGCGTGCCCAACCCCATGAGATACAGGGGTTTGTTGGGGTTCAACGCCTCGCGGGCCGCTTCCAGGGCTTCCAGCCGCTCGTCCAGGGGCTCGCCCAGGGCCAGGCCGCCCACGGCCTGCCCCGGAAAATCCAGCTCCGTAATCTCAGCCGCCGAGCGCCGCCGCAAATCCGGGTAAAAGCTGCCCTGGCTGATGCCGAACAGGGCCTGATCCGTCTCGCTGCGGCTCCAGGCCTCCCGGCAGCGTTTGGCCCAGCGGCGGGTCAGTTCCATGGATTTTTCCGCCTCGGCCCGCGTGGCCGGGTAGCCGGTGCATTCGTCCAGGCACATCATAATGTCCACGCCCAGCGCGGTCTGCACTTCAATCGACCGCTCCGGGCTGAAAAAGCTGCGGCTGCCGTCATAGGGCGACTGGAAGGTGACGCCCTCCTCGGTCATTTTGCGAAGTTTTGAGAGAGAGAAAACCTGGAACCCGCCGCTGTCCGTCAAAATGGGGCCGGGCCAGCCCATGAAGCGGTGCAGCCCCCCCAGCTTGGCCACCAATTCCTCCCCCGGCCGCAGCATCAGGTGGTAGGTGTTGGACAGCACAATCTTGGCCCCCAGGGCCGCCAGGTCGTCCGGGGCCACGGCCTTCACCGTGCCTCGGGTGCCCACCGGCATGAAAATGGGGGTGGGGATGCGCCCGTGGGCGGTGGTGATGGTTCCGGCCCGGGCCGGGGAGGCCCCGTCCTGCGCCTCGACGTCAAATTTGAAACTGCGAGCCATATCCGATATCCGCCCTGCAAAAAAATTTTTTTCAGCCGCCGCCATGAAGATTAACTAAGCAGAGAGCAATGGCTTTTTAGGATTTTCTCCAAGTAGAGAACCGTTATTTGAATCTGTAAAATCTGTTTCTTTACAATATGTTAACCGAAAAAAACGCAGCCTTTCCGGTCTCGGCGGTAAGCTTGATGATTTTTAAGGCTAAATTTTAACTATAACCCAAATAAATAGAACCGTCAAGAGGCCACTCGTGTTGAAAGCCCCTAATTGGCTGGTTCTGTTAAATATTTTCCGCCACCCCCTTTACATAATATTAATTTTGTGCTCTAATAAAAAACATGGCCCGATAAGCAATACGAGTGGGTCGTACAAAGCCAGTAATCACATATTGAAAGGCTTTTTAGTAAAGTATATTTCCATTTCCGCCGTCTTATATAAACGCATGACCGAGCAACGAGACCGCGAAAACTACGCGGCCCAGGAGGGGTTTATGCCGAAAGTTCAATGCCAGCACTGCCGTACCGAGTTGGACAATTTTGAGAAAATCTGTCCCCGTTGCGAGCAACCGCTTATGGGGACGACCGCCGTACAATTCATCGGCGACGGGCTCTCTGAATTCTTGGCCGAATGCGTGAAATCAGACGCCACCCTGGCCCGGAAAAAGACGACCCTTTACCTGAAACTTTGCCAAAGTTTCCTCTGTGATTCCGAGCTGGCCCTCCTCTCCGTCAAGATGCACCACGGAGCCATCGACGAAAGCACCAGCGAAGCCATCGACGACGTCATCAACACCCACCGCCAGCACGTCGATAACCTCCGCCGCGTCTTCACCATCATCAGCGAAGAGCCCTCCCTCCAGCCCATAGCCAAAAAAGTCCACAACACCGGCCGCCGGGTGGACAACCTCCTCAAAGCCTGGCTCCTCAGCGACTTTGGGGGGCGGGGGTTGAGTTAAAGGAACGCGAGGGCGAAGATTTGTTAGTAGGGGCTCTGCCCAATCTTTGCGCTACCGCGCAATCTCAGTTTATTCAAACCCTATCGGGTTCGAATTTAAGCCCCGCTTAAGAGGGGCTAACGCGAGCCCCTCTTAAGAATCTCCGCGCGCCAGGGGCTGCGCGCCCCTGGATCTGCGTGTCGGCTAGTGAAGCCGTGGGCGACCGTGCAGCGGCGCCACAACTCGCCTGAACTCTTTCGAACCTGATAAGGTTTGAATAAATTGAGATTACAAGCCTTGCTTGTAAAGAACTCAGACAAGCGGCGCTGCGGTGGGAGCCGGAACGCGGCACAAATCACATGCGATCATCATTACAACGGCAACACCGCTACAGTGATGGTCGCATTCTTCGTATCCACAACCCTTCTATGTATCGTACCAGCCCCGCCGTCCCCCTATCTCGTCATACCGGCGAAGGCCGGTATCCATCCAGGGGCACAACTTGTCGCCATACTCTACCTGCCGCCACCTCGTCATTCCTGCAGAGGCAGGAATCCATTTCCAGTAGAGCAACGTATTGGCAGATTTTTTCTTCTGCATTCTTCTCGTCTACCGCTCACCGAGAGTGGAAGAATGAAGAGCGCGGCAGTGGCTTGGTCAAGCAAATCATACGCCACTGGAAATGGATTCCGGCCTTCGCCGGAATGACGGTGTGGGGGGGTAATGGGTAAAGCAACTCGCTATATGCTACCGCCGATTCTTCCCCGCCGCCACTATTTGCTAACCTCGCCTCTTCACGGTCGCTACTGCTTTGAGCCGTACAGGCGAGTTGTGGCGTTGCTCCACAGTCGCCACTATTTGCTAGCCGCACCCTCTTGGGGTTCAGGGGGTATCCCCTGGCGCGCGGAGATTCTTAAAAGGGGCTCGCGTCAGCCCCTCTCTGGCGGGGCTTAAATTCGAACCCAATGGGGTTTGAATAAACTGAGATTGCGCGGCAGCGCAAAGATTTGGCGGAGCCCCATACTGATAATCACCGCGCAGCCACCCTCAAATCCCCGTCTGTTATTTTCCCCCGTTTTCTGGTATGATAATTGACTTGGTTTGTCCAAGGCGCAGCAACATTTTACCAAAAGTCGGAACCATGAAACTCATCCGCCACACTCTGACGCTCCATCTGGCCGCTCTTTTCGCCGCCCTGCCGCTTCTGGCCGCCTCCGGGTGCGCCCACGCCGCGGGCTGGGACTGGCTGCCCGGCGCCGCCAACGCGGGCGCGGAAAGCTATTACCGCTTCCTGCGCGCCTGTTACGAGGAAATCGACGAGCAGCCGAAAAAGGCCCTGGGCTTCATGCAGGAAGCCTACGCCCTTTCGGGCAAGTCCCCGTACCTGCGGCTGGAAACGGCCCGGCTCTTTTCCCTCAACGGCGACCACCAAAATGGCCTGAAATTCGCGGACGACGCCATCGCCCAGGCACCGGGCGATTCCCGCAATTACTTCATGGCCGCCATGATCGCCGCCCGCAACGGCTTGTGGGACAAGGCGGAAAAGTATTACCGGGACATCCTGAAGCTGGAGCCCAAAAACGCCGACGCCTATATGCTCCTGGGCGCGCTCTTCCGGGAAACCGGGAAGAACGGCGAGGCCGAAGCTGTGTATAAGCAGTGGACGACGGCTGATCCCGGCTATTTGCCCTACTATTATTTAGGGGATTTCTATCACGAGACCGGCCGCAACGACGAAGCGGTCACGGCCCTGAACCAGTGCATCAGGCGCGACCCGGAATTCGTCACCGCCCATTTGGAACTGGCCCAGCTGTACGAAGACGCGGACAATAAGCCCGGCCAGGAAAAAATGTACCGGGCGTTGATAAAACTGCTGCCGGACGAGAACAAGCTGAAAATCCGCCTGGGGCTTTTGCTGCTGGATTCGAACCGCCGGGCCGAAGCCTCCAAAGCCTTCCGGGACGCGGCCGCGAGCTCGGAAGACCCGGTGCGCACCCACCTGCAAATCGGCCAGTTGTATGTGGAAAAAGAAGCCTACGCGGACGCGGCCAAAGAATTTGAAACGGCCCTGAAAATAGACCCCGCCGCCGACCAGGCCCTCTACCTTTTGTCCTGGATACTCCTGAAACAGAGCAACGAGGCCGGGGCCAAAAACGCCGAC